>NZ_RZSL01000315.1:0-7215 GCF_003997355.1 Mesorhizobium sp. M1E.F.Ca.ET.041.01.1.1
ATTTATATTAGATATCGATATTGCATATTCAGATATGGATTCCAGCCGATGATGACTGCCGCACAGATGCGCGCCGCGAGAGCCTTGGCCGGTATCGACCAGAGAACGCTCGCCGAGCGCGCCGGGGTTTCGCTTCCGACCATACAGCGCATGGAAGCGAGCGAAGGCGTCGTCAGGGGCGTGGTCGACTCGCTGATGAAGGTCATCCAGGCGCTCGACGAGATCGGGGTGGAGTTGATCGGCGAAAGCCAGGCGAGCGAGCGCGGCGGCAGAGGCGTGCGGTTCAAAGCCGTCACGGCACAGAGTCCGCAGGGCTGACCTCCCAGCTAACCGGGATCCCTCAAACCGCCGCTTCGATCGGCTCGGCAAGTTTCGGGTTTGCGCGCGCGGCGATCAGGCAGCCGGCGACGATCAGGCATGCCCCTGCCAGCGTGGTCCAGGCCACCTCCTCGCCGAAGAAGAACCAGCCAAACGCGATTGCCCAGATGAAGGCCGAGTATTCCGTCGGGATCAGATATTGCGCTTCGGCGCGGGCGTAGGACCAACTCATCAGGAATTGGCCGGCGAGCGACAGCACCGCCACCCCGACGAGGTGAGGCCAGAGGTCTTTCGGCAGCGCGACGGCGAGCCATGGCGCGGCGAGACCGAGGATGATTGCGACGCAGAGGTTCTGGAACAGCATGATCTCGACCGGCTTGGCCAGCAGTGCCTGTTGCCGGGAGAGGATCAGATTGTAGGCATAGAACACCGTCGATACTAGCACCGCAGCCGTGCCGAACAGGGCATCTTGCGAATGGCTTGCCGCCCCAAACTGGCCGGCCAATATGATCGCGACGCCCGCGATACCGGCCAGCGACGCCCATACAGCCTGCCGCCTTATACGTTCGCCCAACAACAGCGCGGCGAGGAGCAGCGCAACCAGGGGCGCGACGAAGCTGAGCCCGATCGCCTCGGCGAGCGGCAATCTGGCGAGTCCCCAGAAGAACAAAAGCAGGATGATGCCGACAACCGCGGCGCGCAGCGCATGCAGCCCCAGCACCGGAAGGGTGGGCTTCGAGCGCGGCCCCGCCGACCAGGCCGCGCCCGCGATCAAGGTCGCGACCATGCTGCGCCACAGCACCGTATTGTACACGCCTACCGCGATAACCAGCGACTTCATCGCCGCGTCCATCCCGGACAGCAGGAAGATCGCCAGCGCGCAGACAAGCACCGGGATCATTGGGGAAACGGCGCCGGTCAGGCTGGATGTCTTCACGGCTTCGCTCATGTGACGGGAATTTGCTGCCGGATATCCCGGAGCGAGCGGCAGAACCAGATGGCAGCCGCGTCGATATGGCAGTCCAACCCGGATCGACGCCGTTCCCGCCGCCGCAGCGGCCCTCAGTCGATCTTCAGCGCCGCGACGGCGCCTTCGCCCATCAGCGGCACGAAGATCTTTTCACCGTCGGTGCCGATATCGGCGCTGCCCGGTTTGAAGGTGGCGATCGCCTCCGGCGCGCCGCCGGCACGGTAGCGGTAAAGCGTGCCGGTCATGTAGGCGGTGGCATAGATATCGTCGCCGATGGCGACGACGCCGTCGAGATCGGCGAATCTTTTGGCGCCAGGCAGCGGCGTCACCTTCCTGCTGGCGAGATCGACCGCGAGCAGGCCGCCCGGCTCCGCCGTGCTGAAATCGGGCCTGATGCCCTTGCCCCAGGACGCGACGATCAGCCGGTCGCCTTCGGCGAAGACGCCGTTGGGCGAAGCCAGCAGCGCATCCTTCACGAACAGCTCCGGCTTGTCGCCGTCAAGGCGATAGATCGTGTCGGCGAGCATGTCGCTGACATAGACCTTGCCCGAGGCATCGGCCGTCATGTCGTTGAGGAAAACCGCGCCCGGCACGTCGATGGTCGAGACCAGCTTGCCGCTGGCGATGTCGACGACGCGGACCTTGGTGATATCGGCGGCGTAAAGCCTGCCGCCCGAGATCGCCATGCCCTTGGGCGCGTCCATGCCGTCCACCCAGTGGCGGATGATGACCTTGCCGTCCAGCGACAGCAGCGACAAATAGCCGTTGGCGTCGGCATCGCCGGGATTGCCGACGATGTTGGAGACGACGATGCGCTTGTTGGCGGCGTCGAACAACGCCGATTCCGGCTGCTCGAAGCCGCCGGCGCGCCAGATCTCGCCGGCCTGGGCGGCAGAAGCCGCTGCAATGCCAGCGAAGGCGAGAAAAGTCGAAGCGATGAGGGTCTTCATGGTGCTCTCCTGTGGTGACGGCGAAGAGCTAGGTTTTTCGATACTTTTCTGGAAGACTGTTCGCACGTAGTATCGAAGATCGATACGAATTCATGCAAACGAGGTGCATTCCATGAACGGTCCGATTTTCGTGGCGCTGAAACGGACGTTGAAGGCCAAGGGCCTGACCTACCGGACGCTGGCCGAGCGCATGGGCGTTTCCGAGCCGACGGTGAAGCGCATCTTCCATGAGCGGAACTGCAAGCTCGATCGGCTGATGGAGATCTGCGCTGCGGCGGAAGTGGAGCTGGAGAATGTGCTGGGCTCGATGAGCCGGGGGCCGGGACCGGCCAACCACGTCGCGCCGGAGATCGAGCGCAGGCTTGCCGCGCGGCCGGCGCTGCTCTTCGTCTTCATCATGCTGTCGGAAAAATTCACGCCCGAAGGCATCATGCGCTCGCAGGGCCTGAGCGAAGCCTCGATGTTCCTCTATCTGCGCGATCTGGAAGAGCTTGGGCTCGTGGCGCTCGGGCGCGGCCTTTCAGCCAGGCTGCTGGTCGACACACCCATCCAGTGGGATTTCGAGGGGCCGCTGAAGCCGCATTTCGAGACGACCAACAAGAACTTCATCGGCTGGGCGATCGGTCATATGGATGGCCAAGCGACCTTCGTCAGCTTCTCCCGGCGGATGCGGCCGGAAACGGCGGAGATGGTGCGGCGCGAGGCGGAGGACCTTGCCGAGCGCGCAAGGCTGCTTGCCCATCACGACCAGCACACCACGCCGGAAGACCAGCTTGTCGGTTACAAATGGACCTTTGCCTTCGGCGCGACGCCGTTTCCGGCGATCATGCCGATCGGACCGCATCCGCGCGACGCCGGTGCGCGAATAGCTTCGGGAGCAAAAGGACGGCGGCCGCTGCCGGCCTAATGGTTGAAATTTGGCGCTTGGCACCCGCAGTCCCGGGGAGAGTATTGGATGACGTGGAAACTCGATGAGACCGTGCAAACATCCGCGGGCACAGTGGCAGCGGGTCGACTGGGCAGCGGGCCTGCACTCGTCCTGGCTCATGGTTGGCCGTGGTCTTCGTTCTCATGGCATCGGATCATTCCGAACCTTGCAAGGCGGTATCGCGTTCATTGGTATGATATGCCCGGATACGGGCAATCCGAAAAAGACGCGGGGCAGCGCACGTCACTCGACGTGCAAGGAAAAATATTCGCCGAGATGCTTGCGTCTTGGGATATCGAACGTCCGATCGTCATCGCCCACGATATGGGTGGAGCGACAACGCTACGGGCGCATTTGCTGCATGGCTGCGACTTCGACCGGTATCTTCTGATGAACGTTGTCGCGATGCGTCCTTGGGGATCGGAGTTCTTCGATCATGTCGGTCGCCACGTGGATGCCTTTCTGGGCCTGCCACCGCATATCCACAGAGCGGTCGTGGAGGCATACATCAAGGGAGCCATCGTAAACGACGTCGATTCCGGAGATTTCGAGAAACTTGTCGAGCCGTGGCTTTCCGAGGACGGGCGCGCAAGCTTCTATCGCCAATTCGCGCAAGCCGATGAAAGATATACCGCCGAAATCGAGCCGATGTTCGGGGACATACGCTGTCCGGTAAAGATAATCTGGGGCGAGGACGATCCCTGGATTCCGCTGACGCGAGGCAAGGCGCTTCATGCGCTGATCCCGCAGGCGTCGTTCGAAACGCTGCCTGGCGTCGGCCACCTGCCTCAGCTTGAAGCTCCGGATCTGGTGCTGAGGCGGCTGAGGGCATTTTTAGGGGAATGACATCTCCGCGCGACGCCAGCGGCGCTCGGGCGCGGCCTCTCTGCAGGAATGGCGGGCGAGATCGCCTCGGGCAGGCCTACTCGGCGGCCTTTTCTTCCGAATCGGTCGCCGTGTCTCCCCACGCGACCGCCCGGTAGTCGAAGCCGTACTCCAGCGTCGGCTTGACGATACGGAAATAGGGCGACAGGTCGAAATCGCGCGGCGTGTAAAGCGAGTGATGGCGGATGTGCAGGATCTCCCGCCGCATATAGCTCGACTGCGCCGAGGCGCGGCCGAGCGCGCGGGTGATCTCGGGCAGGATCGGATAGCGGACCTGGCCATAGGCTTCGGCGATCAGCGTCGAGCAGATCGCCCGCGTCGGATCGCCGGAGCCGAACGCCAGCATGCGGCGGCGCCAGCGCACCGGCACCGGCGGCGTCGGCAGGAAGAAGCGCAGCATGTCGAAAATGTTCTTGAGATCGTATCTCAGGCCGAGCTTGCCGATCATGAAGGCAACGACCTTGTCGCGATCCTCCGGCGTCAGCCCGCTCGCCCGGCAGATGCGGGTATTGTAGGTGCGGTAGCGCGAGAGCGGCACGGCAACGCAGCCTTCGCCGAGGGTCACCTCGATCAGACGCGGCCGCTCCGAACCGTCCTCGGGCAGCGGCAAGGCATCACCGACATAGAAGGCCGAATGCGACCAGGTCGACTGGGTGAGGTACTTGATCGCCGCCGAGATCTTCTGGTTGCCCTCGACGAGCAGGACGTCGCCGGGCTGCAGCGTGCGGCGCAGCGTTTCGGCATCGGACGGCGTATAGGGTTCATAGCCCGAGGATTCATCCTGCAGCCGGCCGGCGAGCCAGCGGCCAAGTCGGTCCAGGAGGGTTTCGGCCGGCGCAGTCATCCCAGACGCCGATTAGCACAGGCCGGCCACTTAGACCATGATCAGGCAGCGTTCGCTTCCTCGAGCGGAACCGCGAGGTCGGCGCGCGCCTTGCGCGCGAGCCTTTTGGCGGAACGCCTGGGGCTGTCGCCGAACAGTTCGGCGGCCTCGGAGAGGCAAGCCTTGCCGAGGCTTTTTTCCGAACGCTTCAACAGCTTGCGCAGCAGTTTCGTGTCGTCGGGCGGGCCGAGCGGCTCGCCGTCGGCGGCGAGCAGCGCGCGCATGACAAAGACGTCATGCAGTTCGCCCAGCAACTCGCCAAGCTTGTCGACCGCCTTGCGGCGGGCCTTGATCGGCGTCGGCCACAGGCGGCCGAGCAGCGACAGATGCATCGAGTGCGTCTTGGCCGCCTTGCGCAGGTCGTGAAAGTCATCGGCCTCGCCGCGCGAGCCGGCCTTGTCGAGCGCCTTTTTCGCCCGCCGCAAGATGGCGCGGGCGCCCTCGGCGAGGATATCGGCCGCCTGTTCCGGCTGGTCGGGCAGGGACAGCCTGTCGATACGCTCCAGCCCTTCCCGGCAGGCGGCCATCGCGGCATTTATGGCGGCGTCGAGGCCCGGGCCGGCATGAAGCTCATGCTGGCGCAGCGCCAGCCGCTCGCGGACGGGATCGAGGCCGCCGCCGGCGGTCTGTTCCGGAAAGGCCTCGGCCAGACGGTCGATCGTTTCGATGAGCGCGGTCGCCTCGCGCGGGCCGGCAAGCAGCGCCGACACTTGCTTATAACATTCGTTTTCGGTCTGGCAGAACGGTTCGTCTCCGGAACGAACCAGGCGCAGCAAGGCACGGATGCTCTTCAGCCGCTTGCGGCATTTGTGCAGCCCCTGCTCCGGCTTGTCGCGCGCCGTCTCGAGATGGCCGAGCGCCTTGCCGATCTCGTCGGTCAATATGCGCCTGACCTCGCCGGTGAGCGGCAGGCGCGGATCGATGCGAAAGCTCATGCGGCGATCTCCGGTATCCCCCCGAGGGCCAGCGACGCGTTGTAAAATCTTGACTCGCCGGTGACCTCGCGACCGAGCCAGTCGGGCAGCATTTCGTCAGGTACGTCTTCCGGCGTCTCCAACTCCGCGACCACGAGCCCCGAGAGCGCTCCGCCGAACACGTCGACTTCATACAGATAGCCGCGGTGTCTAACATGGTGGCGTGTCTTCTCGATGACACGCCCGATGGCGAACGCCATCATCTCCTCTGCCTCGGCGAGCGGGATCGGATATTCGAACTCGTCGCGCTCGCGCGCCCTGTCGCCGAACTTGAGTGTCAGTTCCGCCGAAGCACCGTCGCTGATGCGCACGCGCACCGTGCGGCCGGGCTGTGCGGCGACGTAGAATTGGCGGATGCGGATATCCGCCTCGACCAGATGACGCCAGGCATTGCCGGCGACCAGGAACTTGCGCTCAACTTCCTTGCCCATGGCCGCGCACTAAAGCGTGTGGGGACGGACATGGCAAGCCGAGGCGAGAATCAATTTGACTTTAATCAATCGATTGATTAAATCAATGTCATGAGCAAGGAAGCGAGCACCAAAAAGCCACAACGAGAAACCTCTACCGCCGATCAAACGCGCGCGGCGCTTGTCCATGCCGCTCTCAAACTGTTCGGGCGGCAAGGTTTCGACGGCACCTCGACACGGGAGATCGCCGCCGAGGCCAAGGCCAATATCGGCTCGATCGCCTATCATTTCGGCGGCAAGGAAGGCTTACGCGCCGCCGCCGCCGACTATATCGTCGAGACCATCCAGATGATTGCCGGACAAGCGCTCGGCGCAACCCAGGCGACCGCCCCTTCAAACCCGGAAGCCGCGCGGGCGCAGCTCTTTGCCGCGCTGGAGCGGATGGTCGGCTTTGTCGTGGCGAGCCCCCAGGCCGGCGAGATCGTACAATTCGTACTTAGGGAGCTCTCGCACCCGACGGCGGCGCTCGACCGCATCTATGCCGGCGTCTTCGAACCGACGCACCGCCGGCTGTGCCAGATCTGGGAGCAGGCGACCGGCGAGCCGGCCGAAAGCGAAGCCACCAAGCTCACCGTGTTCACGATGATCGGCCAGGTCATCTATTTCCGCATCGGACGCGAAGCGGTGCTGCGCAGGATGGGTTGGCGCGAGATCGGCGACAAAGAGGCCGCCAAGGTCGTGGCGGCCGCGACCGACAACCTCAGGGCAATGCTGGCGGCGCGCGATCCGGCCGCCCGCAAGAAGGGCAAATCATGAGTTTTCTCTGTTCGCTGCCGCTCGCGGCCCATTTGTTCGGCGCTTGCGCGGCGGCCGCGCCGCTCGCCGTCGGCTATGTCG
>NZ_RZSL01000316.1:0-7171 GCF_003997355.1 Mesorhizobium sp. M1E.F.Ca.ET.041.01.1.1
TATTTGGCCTGCAGCGAGACCAGCAGATCGAGGATCTGCTTCTGGATGGTGACGTCGAGCGCCGTCGTCGGCTCGTCGGCGATCAGGAGCTTCGGATTGCAGGCGATCGCCATCGCGATCATGATGCGCTGGCATTGGCCGCCCGACATCTGGTGCGGGAAGGAATTGAGCCGCTCGGCCGGTTCGGGAATGCCGACCTGCTTCAAAAGCTCGATGGCGCGCGCGCGGCGCTGCGCCCGGTCCATGCCGAGATGGAAGCGCAGCACCTCCTCGATCTGGAAGCCGACGGTGAAGCACGGATTGAGGCTGGCGATCGGCTCCTGGAAGATCATGGCGATGTCCTTGCCGATGATCCTGCGGCGCTCGGCCGGGCTGATCTTGAGGAGATCGCGGCCGCCAAACGTCATGCGGTCGGCGGTGACGGTAGCGGTCCACGGAAGCAAGCCCATCACCGCCAGCATCGACACCGACTTGCCGGAGCCGGACTCGCCGACGATGGCGAGCACCTCGCGCTCGTCGACATGGAGCGATACGCCGTCGACGGCGCGGAACGGGCCTGAGGCGGTCTGGAATTCGACGACGAGGTTGTGGATGTCGAGCAATGCCATCACGACCTCCTGAGCTTCGGATCGAGCGCGTCGCGCAAGCCGTCGCCGATCAGGTTGATGGCGAGCACGGTAATCAGGATGGCGAGGCCAGGGAAGGTCACCACCCACCAGGCGCGCAGGATGAACTCGCGCGCCGAGGCCAGCATGGTGCCCCATTCCGGCGTCGGCGGCTGCGCGCCGAGGCCGAGGAAGCCAAGTGCTGCGGCTTCCAGGATGGCGTTCGAGAAGGACAACGTGCCCTGGACGATCAGCGGCGCCAGGCAGTTCGGCAGGATGGTGCGAAGCATCAGGCGCAGATGTCCGGCGCCGGCGACCTTGGCCGCCACGACATATTCGCGGCTCTTCTCGGCCATGACGGCGGCTCGCACCAGGCGGGCGAAATGCGGCTGCAGGACGAGCGAGATCGCCAGCATCGCATTGAACAGGCCGGGACCGAGGATGGTGACCAGCACCAGCGCCAGAAGCAGCGACGGGAAGGCGAGGATCAGGTCCATGACGCGCATGATCGCGACGTCGACCCAGCCGCGGAAATAACCGGCAAGCAGGCCGAGCGTGATGCCGCCGGTGAGGGCCAGCGTGACCACGACGGCGCCGATCAGCAGCGAGAAGCGCGCCCCGTAGAGCAGGCGCGAGAGGATGTCTCGGCCGACCGGATCGGTGCCGAGCAGATATTGGGTGCTGCCGCCCGTCTGCCAGGCCGGCGGCCTGAGGAACGCGGTCTTGTCCTGCACGTCGGGCGCGTAGGGCGCAAGCAGCGGCGCGAAGAGCGCGGCCAGCACCAAAAGGATGAAGACGAACAGGCCGATGACGGCGCCGCGGTTGACCGAGAAATAGTGCCAGAAGGTCTTGAAGCCGGTCAGTCGGTCCGGGCTGCCGGCGGCCATGGGGGCGATTTCGGTCGACTGGCTCATCACGCCGCCCTGATACGCGGGTTGATGACGGCGTAGAGCACGTCGACGATGAGGTTCACGGCCATGACGATGAGCGCGATCAAAAGCAGCCCTGACTGCACGACGACATAGTCGCGCTTGAAGATGGAATCGACCATCCACTTGCCGATGCCCGGCCAGGCGAAGATGGTCTCGGTAAGGATGGCGCCGGCAAGCAGCGTGCCGACCTGCAGGCCGATGGTGGTGACCACCGGGATCAGCGCGTTGCGCAGGGCATGCACGCCGATGACGCGGGCGGTGGAAAGGCCCTTGGCGCGGGCGGTGCGGACATAGTCCTCGCCCAGCACCTCGAGCATGGCCGAGCGCGTCTGGCGGGCGATCACCGCCAGCGGAATGGTGCCGAGCACGATCGCCGGCAGGACGAGGTGGCTGAGCGCCGAGCGCAGCGCGTCCCATTTGCCGTAGAGGATGCTGTCGATGGTCATGAAGCCGGTGATCGGCTTCAGAAAGAACTGCAGGCCCATGCGGCCCGATACCGGCGTCCAGCCGAGATAGCCGGAAAAGAAGATGATGAGCAGCAGGCCCCACCAGAAGATCGGCATGGAATAGCCGACAAGGGCGGTGCCCATCAGCGACTGGTCGAACCATGAACCGCGCTTGACGGCCGCGAATATGCCGGCCGGGATGCCGATCACCATGGCGAAGATCATGGCGAAGAAGGACAGTTCCAGCGTCGCCGGGAAGAGCGTCTTGAACTCTTCCATCACCGGGCGCTTGGACGAAATGGAAACGCCGAAATCGCCGGTGGCGACCTCGCCGACATAGCGCGCGTACTGCTCCCAGATCGGCAGATTGTAGCCGAACTGTTCCTTGAGCTCTTCGTAGCGCGCGGGCGATACGCCATGCTCGCCGGCCATGGCCAGGATCGGATCGCCGGGCAGCAGCCGGACGAAAGCGAAGGCGCAGATGGTGATGCCGACCAGGGTCGGGATCAGGAGGGCGATTTTATTGAGAAGATATCGGAGCATCGTCAAATGGAATGGGGCGGCGCTGGAATTTGCGCCGCCCCGTTCGCAATATTACTCGGACTTGTCAACGCCGTCGAAGCGGTGAATGCCGAGCGGGTCCATCTTGTAGCCGGTGACGTTGTTGCGAACGACCGAGTAGACCTGGCTGTGGGCCAGGAGGAAGGCGGGCGCCTGCTTGGCGAAGATCACCTGCGCCTGCTCATAGAGCTTGGTGCGCTCGCCCTGGTCGCTGGTCTTCTTGGCCTTCTGGATCAGGTCCTCGAAGTCCTTGTCGCACCAGCTCGAGTAGTTCGACACACCGATGGCCGAGCAGGCAAAGAGGGTGGCGAAGAAGTTGTCCGGATCGCCGTTGTCGCCGGTCCAGCCGATCTGGAAGGCGCCGGGACGCTCCTTCTTCTTGCCTTCCTCGCGATACTTCGTCCACTCGTAGTTGACGATTTCGGCCTTGACGCCGACCTTGGCCCAGTCGGCCTGGATCAGTTCGGCCGCGCGCTGGAAGTTCGGGTTGTAAGGACGAACGCGGTCGGAAGCCCAGAGCTGGATTTCCTTCAGACCGGCATCGGCCAGCACCTTCTTGGCCGCTTCCGGATCATAGGAATCGAACTTCACGTCCTTGTCCCAAGACCACATCGTCGGCGGGATCAGGTTCTGGGCAGGCGTAGCACCGGCATCCTGGAACAGCGACTTGATCAGGGCTTCCCGGTCGATCGCCTGATTGAGCGCATGGCGAACCTCGGGCTTGTCGAGCGGCGGGATCGTCGTGTTGTAGCTCATATAGCCGATGTTGAGGCCGGCCTGATCGAGCAGGGTCACGTCCTTGTTGGCCTTGATGGTGGCGATGTCGGCCGGGTTCGGATAGGGAGCCACGTCGCATTCGCCCGCCAGCACCTTCTGGATGCGGGCGGTCGCATCAGGCGTGATGGCGAAGACCAGATCGTCGATCTTCTCCTTGCCCTTGAAGTAGTCGGGGTTGGCCGCGTAGCGGATGACCGAATCCAGCTGGTAGTCGACGAACTGGAAGGGGCCGGTGCCGATCGGCTTGGTCGAGAAGTCGGCCATCTTGCCGTCCTTCTCGAGCTGGTCGGCATATTCCTTCGACACGATCGAGGCGAAGTCCATGCCGAGATTGGCCAGCATCGGCGCGTTCGGCTCGGTCAGCGTCAGCTTGACGGTGAGGTCGTCGACCTTTTCCCACTTGGCGACATATTTCGGCATGTCCATGCCGGTGTAGTAGTCCCAGGTCAGGTTCGGCAGATACTTCTCGCCGTTCCACGGATTCTGCTTGTTGAACTGGCGGTCGAACGAGAAGACGACGTCATCGGCATTGAGGTCGCGGGTCGGCTTGAAATAGTCGGTGGTCTGGAACTTCACGCCCGGATGCAGGTGGAAAGTATAGACCAGGCCGTCGTCCGAGATTTCCCATTTGTCGGCAAGGCCGGGCTCGATCTCGGTGCCGCCATGCTTGAACTCGACCAGACGCGAATAGACGGTGCGCGACGAGGCGTCGAAGTCGTTACCGCCCGTCGTCGTACCCGGGTCGAAATTGGCCGGCGACGCTTCCGAGCAATAGACAAGCGTCTTTGCATTGGCCATGCCACCCAGGACGCTTGCAGCCAGCAACGCGGCTGCAAAAGTCATTGTCTTTTTCATTGAGCACTCCCTGATGTTCTTCCAAGCCCCTCTATCAGGCTCGAGAAGCGCGCATATAAGCACCGTTTTTAGGGCTTTGGAACACCCCGTTTGCGTACCCCATGGTAAGCAGGAAAAGAATCCGGATTTTCCTCAAATAGCGGAAATAGTGAGTAGAATTTTTCGCTCACGACATTGTTAACGACCGCATTTTTTTATTGATCGATCCCCTCCCGAAATCAGATCCGGGAGCTTCCCGCCCGCAATCCGGCTCGCAATCGGCGCGCAGTTCAAGCGACGGTTGGAGGAACAGGTTTCGACGGCAAATCTTTCCGCCGCTGCCGCTGGGGCAAGACTTGCACGGCCGCCGATAGACGCAATACATAGACGGCATGCCGGATTTCTTGGGGAATCCGCAATCGGCGCCAGCGGAGGAGGCCTCTGACATTGGAGGCGGGCGCGACACGAGACTGTGAGACCAAGGATACCAGGGAGGGATTTGGTGGCAAAAGCAGCAAAGACAACGCCCCCGGCGAAGGCAAAAGCCAAGGCCGCGGCCGCTAACGCCGGCGCGCCCAAGGCTTCACCTTCCAAGGCCGCTTCACCAGCCAAAGCGTCTTCACCTGCAAAGGCCACCTCCAAGCCGAAGGCCGCTGCGACGAGCCCCAAATCCGCCACCAAGGCTGCAACCACAAAGACCGACAAGCCGGCGGCCGCCGGCAAGCCCACAACCGCAAAACCGGCCTCGGCGCCGGCCAGGCGGCTGCCGAAGGCGATCACGGAGCTCACCGCCGGGCTGCCGGAAAAGCCGTGGCTGAAAAACTATCCGAAGAACATGCCGGCCGAGATCGGCCCGCTGCCCTACAATTCCATCGGCGACTTCCTCGTCGGTGCCTGCAAGCAGTTTTCCGGCCAGCCGGCCTATGTGTGCATGGGCAAGTCGATCTCCTACGCCGAGCTCGAGCGGCTTTCGGCCGCCTTTGGCGCCTTTCTTCAGTCGAAAGGCCTGGAGAAGGGCGCCCGCGTGGCGCTGATGATGCCGAACGTGCTGCAATATCCGGTGGCGATGATGGCGGTGCTTCGCGCCGGCTTCACGGTGGTGAACGTCAACCCGCTCTACACGCCGCGCGAGCTGGAGCATCAGCTCAAGGACTCCGGCGCGCAGGCCATCGTCATCCTGGAAAACTTCGCCAACACGCTGCAGGCGGTGATCGCCCGGACGCCGGTCAAGCATGTGGTGGTGGCGGCGATGGGCGACCTGCTGGGCGGCCTCAAGGGCACGATCGTCAATCTCGTCGTTCGGCGGGTGAAGAAGATGGTTCCCGCCTGGTCGCTGCCCGGCCATGTCCGGTTCAACGCCGCGCTGAAGGCCGGCTCGGCAAACGCCTTCAAGCCGGCGGCGGTTTCGGGCGACGATATCGCCTTCCTGCAATATACGGGCGGCACGACGGGCATTTCGAAGGGCGCGACGCTGCTGCACCGGAACGTGTTGTCCAACGTCGCGCAGAATTCGCTCTGGGTGGAGGATGCCTACAGGTTCAAGCCGAAGCCGGCGCACCAGAACTTCATCTGCGCGCTGCCGCTCTACCATATCTTCGCGCTGACGGTGAACGCGCTGATGGGCATGCAGCAAGGTGCCCAGAACGTGCTCATCCCGAACCCGCGCGACATTCCGGGCTTCGTCAAGGAACTGCAGAAATACCCGGCCCACATCTTCCCCGGCCTCAACACGCTGTTCAACGCGCTGCTCAACAATGAGGATTTCCGCAAGCTCGACTTCAAGCCGCTGATCCTGACGCTTGGCGGCGGCATGGCGGTGCAGAAGGGCGTGGCCGAGCGCTGGAAGGCGCTGACCGGTTGTCCGGTGAGCGAAGGCTACGGGCTTTCGGAGACCTCGCCGGTGGCGACCGCCAACAAGTTCAGCTCCAGCGAGTTCACCGGCACGATCGGCCTGCCGCTGCCTTCGACCGAGATCGCCATCCGCGACGACGACGGCAACAACGTGCCGCTCGGCGAGGTCGGCGAGATCTGCATCCGCGGGCCGCAGGTGATGGCCGGCTACTGGAACCGGCCCGACGAGACCGCCAAGGTGATGACCAGGGACGGGTTCTTCAAGTCGGGCGACATGGGTTTCATGGACGAGCGCGGCTACACCAAGATCGTCGACCGCAAGAAGGACATGATCCTGGTCTCCGGCTTCAACGTCTATCCGAACGAGTTGGAAGAGGTCGTCGCGCAGCATCCCGGCGTGCTCGAGGCGGCGGCGATCGGCGTGCCTGACGAACATTCCGGCGAGGTGCCGAAACTGTTCGTGGTCAAGAAGGATCCGGCGCTCACCGTCGAGACGCTGACCGCCTATTGCCGCGAGAACCTGACCGGCTACAAGCGGCCGAGATACATCGAATTCCGCACCGAACTGCCGAAGACACCGGTCGGCAAGATCCTGCGGCGCGCATTGCGGGAATAGATTTGAGCGAACACGCTGCCGACGTGGCGCCGGCGCGCCGCGGAAGCCCCGATCCGGCGGAATTCATCAAGGCGAACATGCGGCTAACGCCGGTGCCGTCGCTGCCCGAAATCCGCCTCTACATGGCCCACCCTGGCAGCGGGCTGAGGCGGCTGCTGGAACCGGACGGCGACGCCGACGAAAGCGCGGCCGAACCGCAACCGCCCTACTGGGCCTATGCCTGGGCGGGCGGCGCCGTGCTGGCGCGCTATGTGCTCGACCGGCCTTCGATCGTCATGGACCGCCGCGTGCTCGATCTCGGCGCCGGCTCGGGGCTGGTCGGCATCGCCGCGGCCAAAGCCGGCGCGCGCGAGGTGCTCGCGACGGAAATCGATTGCAACGGCGTCGTCGCGCTCGGCCTCAACGCGGCGGCCAACGGCGTCGCCATCACGACAATCGGCGAAGATATTACAGCCGGTCCGCCGCCGGCGGTCGACCTGGTGCTGGCCGGTGACGTCTTCTACGGGCAGGCGGTGGCGCGGCGGGTCATCCCCTTCCTCGACCGCTGCC
>NZ_RZSL01000317.1:0-7170 GCF_003997355.1 Mesorhizobium sp. M1E.F.Ca.ET.041.01.1.1
CCGCCGGCACGTTGCTCATGATGTTGGAAAGCACCGCCGTGAAGCCGGAGAGCCGCCAGACGTTGTCGAGACCGATAGTCTTCGCCCAGGCGACCATGTCGGGAGTGAGCAGCGTGCGCTCGGCGCCCGCCACGACCACGAACAAGCCGGCGAACATGAACAGCAGCGGGCCGTCGATCTCGCGGTAGATGCGGTGCGGCTTGATCGCGCGGGTGACAAGCAGGAAGGCGCCAGCGATCAGCGCCGCCTTGGCGACAGGCACGCCGGCAAAGAAGGCAATGGCCAGCGCCACGCAGACGATGGTCGCTTTGAGCACCTGGCCGGGCAGCATACGGCCGCGATAGACCTCGGGGCTGAGCTCCACCGTGCGGGAGAATTCAGCGCGGTAGACGATGCGGATGATGACGATGACGGCGATAAGGCCGAACAGCGCGACAGGCGCGAGCGCCGCCGAAAAGGCCGGATAGGAAATGCCCGACAGCGCGCCGATCACCATGTTCTGCGGGTTGCCGGTGATGGTGGCGACGCTGCCGCAGTTGGAGGCTGTGCAGGTGGCGATGAGGTAGGGAACCGGATTGCGGTTTATGACGCGGGTGACGTGGACGACGATCGGCGCCATCACCAGGCAGATCGCGTCATTGACCAGGAAGGCCGAGAGCACGCCGGTCAGAAGCGTCACCATGATCAGAAGCATGAAGGGCGCGTGCGCATGCTCGATGGCGAAACCGCCCAGCGCGCGGAAGGCGCCGGAAACGTTGAGATGCGCCACCACGATCATCATGCCAAGCAAGAGCGTGATGGTGTCGAAATTGATGGCGCGGTAGGCGTCTTCCATACCGATCGCGCCGATAGCGATCATGGCGGCGCCGCCGAGCAGCGCGATGCCGGCGCGATCGAGGCGCAGGCCGGGAATGCGGCCGACAGCAACCCCGGCATAGGTGGCTACCAGGATGAAAAGCACGCCCGCGCCGGTCCATGTCATTGCCGGAAGATCCCGTTACCTGCCCTTGCCCGGCGGAATCTGCTCGGGCGCTCTTTGCCGGACCACCTTTAGCAAGGGCGGCGCAAAGGGGAAGCGTCGACCGATGAAACTTTCGTCATCCGTCGCCGGGCTTTTATATCGCGGATGGCTAATGTAATATTTTCCAAAAAACCGGGCCGACTATCCAGTCGTTGGGGATCAAACGGATGAACACGGTCGTTGAGGCGGAGCATCGCGTCTCGCCCGAGGAAAAGCCGATGCCCTCGATAGAGTGCCGGCGCTGCCACGGCGCCAGGAAAGTCTTCGTTTGCGAACGCTGGGTCAGTTCCAACGGTCATTGCTGCCCGGAAGGGACACACCGGCTGAACTGCCCAGGGCAAAGTATGGCGTGCCTCGAATGCGGCGGACACGAAGGCAAAAACGACTGACCGGTCGCGCCGCCCAGCCGAAGCCGGCGGGCGCTCCGGGCGATGGCACCAGGGCGCCGCTCAAAAGACTTGCGGTGTTCCGGCGGCGATCCATACTCGTTACCGAAAAGTCCATGACTGGAATCCCGGTACCTCCATGAAAAGCCTGTCGATCATTCTTACTGCCGGCACGATCTTGTGGGCAACGTGCGCCGCTCATGCCCGACCTGACACACGCGCCATGAGCTGCGCCGAGGCGCAGGCGCTGATCCAGAGCCGGCACGCCGCGGTGCTGACCACCGGGCCCAACACCTATGATCGTTTCGTGCGCCAGTTCGGCAATGAGTGCGACTGGCCGGAGGTGCCGATCTCGGTCGCGATTCCGACCCGCGACGGTCCATGCCGCGTCTACCGCTGCGAGGAACCGGTCTTCGACTTCCCCGGTTGAGTGACGCTTCCACCTGCAGTGCGGAACCGTTGCGGCGGCGCTCGAATTGTAGCGGTTAGCGATCCCGCGAGACCGGCTGCAGGAGGAACGGCCATGTCCAACGATATCATCCGCAGCGGCAGTTGCCTGTGCGGCGGCGTGCAATTCCGGGTAACCGGCGAGCCGCTGAGGGTCGGCCTTTGCCATTGCAAGGACTGCCGCAAGACCAGCGGCTCGGTCTTTCACGCCTTTGCCGTGTGGCCGCGCCAAGCTTTCGAAAGCACTGGAATCACCAGCACCTATGGCGATCGCAGCTTCTGTCCGACCTGCGGCAGCCGTGTGCCGTCCGTCGGAGAGGACGAGGTCGAGGTGATGATCGGCAGCCTCGACGTCGCGCCAACCGAAGGGCTGGTGCCCAGCTACGAACTGTGGATTGGCCGCCGCGAGCACTGGTTGCATCCCCTGCCCGAGGCGCGTCAGTTCGACCATGACAGGATTGCCGACGATTCGGCGGCCGATGGTGGCGAACCGGAGACGGGCGGGGAGCCACATCGGCGTTCAGCCTAGGTCTTGGCGCCGGCAAGGCTTAAGTCCGATGCCAGAGAGAGCTTCGGTTTCAGTGAGTCGGCAATGTGTCCGGAAATGGTCGGCCGCTGACCCGCGAGGCCCTATCTTCTTCCTGAAGTACGCGCATTTTCAACCACCGGTCGGTTTGCCGGAGCGACAACGGCCGTTAGCATCCCGGGCGCGGCGAAACCTTTTGGAGGCCGCTTTGGCCGGCGCGGCTCAGGCAACACACCAGCATTGCCGCGCCGGCCTTGCAAAATAGATAGAATGTCCAGCCTTGGCACGCATCCAGGCGAATACAACTTTAAGATTATTTTGAATGGCGCGGTTTTTGCCCATCGCGGGAAGCGCCAAGCTTCAGTTGCAGCAGCGAAGTGAAAATTGTTTCGGCAAGAGAAAATTTATTCATCATTCGTATTTTCTGGTTATGCCAACCATGCCATCAAACTATGTAAGCAAGCAGCGGTCCCTATGATTTTCTGCCTTGTACAAATGCCATCTTTGTTTCTTTGGGATTTTGCGACATAGTACTGGCGAATCTTGAAACCGGACGGGGCGGTTTTCATGACGTCGGCGCCCGAACGCAGCCGCTACGCGCATATGCGGTATCCACCGATCGACGGGTTCTGGACCTGGGATATCAAGCGTGACCGCATCTACGGGGATGCCAATCTATCCGCCTATTTCGACCTGACGCTCGAGGAATTCTCGCATGGCGCTCCGCTGGAAAGGTGGATGCAAAGCATCGAGCGGGAGGACCGGTCGAGGGTTCGGCTGGCGATCCGCAAGGCGATAGAGCGCAGGTCAGGCTTCCGCGAAGTCTACAAGGTCCGCTCGGAAAAGATGGGACTGCGCAAGATCCTTGCCGTTGGCCGATGTTATGTCGACGGCATGGGCGAGGCGGCGCTCTATCCAGGCTGGTTCGTCGATCTGACGCAGGACGCCGCGTGCGAAGAGCATTCGCTGCGCGAAATTCACGACCATGTCGAGCAGGCTCAGGCGATCGCGCAATCGATCGGGCACGACATGCTGTCTTACCTGCTGGACAACATCCAGGAAGAGATCCGGCAAAGGCTTGGCGAGAAATCGAGGGGGCACAAATCGTCCTGAAGCGAACCTTGCCAGTTTCTGGGCTAGCTTCTGGGCGCGAGCCTTCCGCGCCTGCCGACCTCGGCCGTCACCATGCGCGCGAAATGCGACTGGGGCGAGCGGCGCTCGATGAGCTTGGCTCGTTCGAGCGCGGCATCGGCATAGAATTCGATCAGCACATTAGCGGCTTTGATGGCGTCGGCCTGCATCCGTCCGACATCGGCCTCCCCACTCGAAGGTTCGCTCCTGGCAATCACGTCAAGCATGGCTTGCAACTTGTCGGGAGTGCTGCCCTCATCTTCGTGCATGGTCGCTATCCGATTGGGGCGTAAAATATCGACATTTTTTCGTAATGTCCAACCGGTTTGTTGATCGAGGTCAATGCAACCGGATACGTCCCCACCGTTAATCGCGTCACAATCTTCATGCAGCATAGTTAGCCAGATCTACTTCGCAGACATTGGGGACACCGATGGACCAGCCAAGCAAAATGGAAAACCTGCAGTTTGCGCAGGGGATATTGCGGGAGCTTCGCCAGAGGGCTGAGGCCGATGGCGAAAAGCTGCTGACCTATCTCATCGACATGGCCTATCTCGAAGCCAGCGACCGCATCCGCGCCCATTGGATCGGCAGCCACGAAAACGAGAATCGCCGAGCCAAGGGCTGAGTCCGCATGCCGGAACACAAAAAGCCCGCCATGCCTTTCGGCACGGCGGGCGTGATCGTGCAAAAGCGGCTGCTGCGTAGCCGCTATTTTTATGATGCGGCGGCCTTTTGACGGACCGGAAGCTTCCAGCCCGGCCGGACGAAATGGCAGGTGTAGCCGTTGGGATAGCGCTCGAGATAATCCTGATGCTCGGGCTCGGCCTCCCAGAAGGGACCGGCCGGAGCGAGGTCGGTGACGACCTTGCCGGGCCACAGGCCCGAGGCGTCGACATCGGCGATGGTATCCTCGGCCACCCGCTTCTGCTCGTCGCTGGTGTAGAAGATCGCCGAGCGGTAGCTCATGCCGACATCGTTGCCCTGGCGGTTCCTGGTCGTCGGGTCGTGGATCTGGAAGAAGAACTCGAGCAGCGTGCGGAAACTGGTCTTGGTCGGATCGAAGATGATCTCGATCGCCTCGGCATGGGTGCCGTGGTTGCGGTAGGTTGCGTTCGGCACGTCGCCGCCGCTGTAGCCGACACGAGTGGAGATCACGCCGGGGAAGCGACGGATCAAATCCTGCATGCCCCAGAAGCAGCCGCCGGCAAGGACCGCACGTTCGGAAGAAGCCATGTCAAACCTCCTTTGGATTTCTCCATAGGTGGGGATTGTGGCCTGCTTCTTCCAGCCGCTCAAGCGTCCGACAGGGTGAGGCAACAGAGCGCGGAGTTACCTGGTCTGCGCCCGATGCTCGCCGGTTGGGAACCGGCGATCATCGGTTGCCTGGCCGGCCTCACTTAGGCCCCTTATCGCCTCTGCCGTTGTTGCTCCCGCCCTTGTCGCCTCGGCCGTGATCACCCCTGCCTTGGTGGTGGCTTTCGCCACCCAGGCAGTTGGCATCGCCGACGCCGCAGCAGCGGCCGGCCCAGAGCTTGTTGGTCGGCGTGTTGTCGCATTCGTAGATCTGCTGGCCGGCCATCGCGGAGCCGCCCAAGGCTGAGACGGCGACAGCGGCGAGAAGTGCATTGCGCAGGATTGCAGTCATCGGAAAATCTCCATGGGTAGATAGTGTTCATTTGCACCCATGCGTCGCCCGGCGGCACAAATTGGTTCACGGAGTTTTCAGAGAATCTGCCGACGGCTTAAGGTCGTCTACGAACAGGCCTGGATTGGCAAAGTCCGTGCCGGGGGACCACCTCATTCTTCCGGCGCCGGCCTGAACCGCCGCACCACCACCTCGAACACGATGTCCGAGATCCACATGGCCGAGACGCCGATGAGGAAGGCGGCGGCTAAAGTGGTGGTATCGTCGGCGGCGTCCGGCATCGGCAGGCCGCTCGCCTGAACCCAGGCGGCGACAGGCAGCGTCAGATAGGCGGCGGCCAAAGCGCCGCAGATCGGCGATGCCACCATCTCGCGCAATTTGTAGCGATGGCGCGAGAGTGCCCTGAGCACCCCGCCGGCGAGACCGGCGGCCACCACCTGGCCCTTAATGCCAAGCAGATCGAAGATGTCGTGCATCACGGCCTCCAGCCGCAGAGTTTCTCGCCCTTGCGGTTGTGGGCGAGAAGCGTCCTCGCTTCCTCGTTCGACAGCGCATCGACCGCCTTGGCGGAGAGCCGCAGCGGCGAGGACATCGCGCAAAAGCCGCTCTTGGCCGTGGCGCAGCCGCTGAGCGCGGCGGCGAGGACAGCGGCGATCAGTTTTTTGCCCATGACCTCAGCTCCATCTTGACCGCATCCGCGGGCAGCGCGCCGACATCGTTATCGACCTGGTCGGCGATATTGCGGGCCGCCGCTTCACTGGCCGCTTGCCTGGCGCGCTCGGCGCGCGCGCCGGCGAGCCTTTGGTGAAAGCCCCAGCCAAGCGCCGCGACAAAGGAGGCCAGGATGCCCAGGATCGCCGGATTGCCGGCGAGGAAGGAGAGTAGCGCCGTCATGCCAGCCACCACATGACAAGCGCGCCGATCAGGAGCAGCGCGCCGATGACCCAGGGCAAGGCCCGGCCGATGAGTTCGGTGAAGACCTCGACCATTTTTTGCTCCCTCACTTCGACCAGTGGAACCTTCGGGCGAACGCGTACCAGGCCTCGGCGGCGAAGCTGAGCGCCAGGCCGATGCCGGTTTCGAGCGCCACCTGGATGTCAGGATCGGCCGAAAGCGCCGCGGCGTCGCCAGCGCCGAGCAGGCCGCGCGCGACGAGGACGCCGGCGCCGTAGCGCAGGCCGATGCGGATGATGACGGCGATCATTGGCAAAACACTCTGAAGAGATTGCAGGGAAGATGCGCGGCCCACGCGACGGCCGAGCCGAGCGCCAGAACGATCAAGGCGAAGATGCCGGCAAGGCCGGATGACGGAGACTTTGCCGGCGGCACGGCGGGCGGTTGTGTCGCGCCCCCGGCAGGCGTCGCAACCGTTGGCGCCTCGCCCGGGGATGCTGGCATCATTGGCGAGGATCCAGGAGGCATTTGCGGTGTTGCCGACATCAGCAGCGCTTGCCGGCGCACCGAAGCCACGCGCCCGCTCCAGCCTCTGCCGAAGGTCGGCCAGGTTGGCAGCCGCTGGAGGAAGGCGAGCCGCGCATCGCAAAGCGCATCGATGACAACGCCGGCGGGTTTCGCCCTGGCCGCGGCGAGCGTGGCCGGGCCGATTCTGCCGTCCTGCGCAACGCCGAGCGCCGCTTGCAGGTATTTCGCCGCCCTGCCCGGCCCGCTGTTCACCGCGAAGTCGAAGACGGCGTAGTCGATGCCGTCGGGGAGCGCGGCGCCAAGGACGGCATCCCAATAGAAGCGCCGGTAGGTTCTGATCGGCATCGAGGAGCGGGCGGAGCCTCGCTTCGAGGCCGCGGATACGGCTGCGGATCTCTTCATCGCTCAACCGGTCGAGACTGTTTTGGTTCGCATCGAGACCTTGCGAGAATTCCTTGGGCAGCATCGTCAGCACGACCTTCAGATACTGGTCGGGCTTTTCCGCCCGCACGGCGGCGATCACGCCGGCGCCATGGGCGCGGAAGTCGGCGCGAAGTGCTGCGGCGAAATCATCGCCCAGCGTTTTTTT
>NZ_RZSL01000318.1:0-7107 GCF_003997355.1 Mesorhizobium sp. M1E.F.Ca.ET.041.01.1.1
CACGTACTTGAAGTACGCTCCGCTCCGGCCTTCGCCGGCCGAAGCCCTCATAAGGGTCTCCGCTCCATGAAGGCTACGGCCGGCGTAGGCCGGTTCTCGGAAGCCACCGTTCTCGGCTCGGCCTGACCTGAATCTCGACACACCTAGCTCTTTTGCTGGTTCGGCAAAAATTTTTGCCACAGCGCTGGCCAAAATGGCGCTAGGCGTGTATAGGCACCCGACTTTCTCAGATTATGGCCTCGATGCGGCCCTTTCGCGAGGGTTCACGGGGCATTTTGACCATGTAGTGGAGCATATCCATGGCCGTTCCAAAAAGAAAAACCTCTCCGTCGAAGCGCGGAATGCGCCGCTCGGCCGACGCCATCAAGGCCCCGACCTATGTCGAGGACAAGAATTCCGGCGAAATGCGCCGCCCGCATCACATCGACCTGAAGACCGGCATGTATCGCGGCCGCCAGGTCCTGGAGCCGAAGGAAAGCTGAGAAGCTTCCACGGTTTGTGACGTTTTCAAAGACCGGCCTCTGGCCGGTCTTTTTGCGTTCGATAGATGGTTGATGAATTTCGGAGTGGATCGCGCAGGCTGCGGCAAGGTAAGGGCAACCGGCTGACATCCTTATTTCATTAGGTCTTAGAGCGTGTTCGACGCCGGCCGCGAAAGACCTTGACGGCGTCTCTGCCGCGGATTTTACAAAAGGGTGCCCCATTGGAGACGCCCAGATGTTCGGTGCCATCCCGCTGCTCATCGTGCCTTTCGTCCTCTACAATCTCGGACTGCTCGGGCTGTTCGGCGGCGGCGACGATCCATGGATGACCGAAATGTTCTCGTTCCGCATGATGTCGGGCGGCGTCTTCTCGATGACGCTCGGCGACCTGATGGTGCTGATCGGGCTGATCTTCCTGTTCATCGAGATCTCAAAATCGGTGCGCACCACCAATGCATCGATCCTGGATCATCTGTTGTCGACGCTGGTCTTCATCGCGTTCCTGGTCGAGTTCCTGCTGGTGAAGGGTGCGGCGCATTCGGTGTTCTTCACGCTGATGATCATCGCGCTGTTCGATGTGCTCGCCGGCTTCTCGGTGTCGATGCGGTCGGCCAGCCGTGACATCAATCTGAACTAAGGCACCCGGCGACCTGCGGCGCTAAAGCGCGTCGCGATCTTTCAGATTCGCTCCGTGCGCTTTAGGTTTTTGATTCTACGTATGTCTTTGTCCCGAAACCGGTTCCCACTTTCGGGAGACATGCTTTAGGCGCGGTCAGCCTGCAGCGGCCTCGGCCTTGCGGGCGACCGCCGCTTCATAGGCAGCCTGCAGTTTCTGGCGCACGGTCGGCGTGCCCGGCGGCGTCTTCACCGGCGCGCCGAGATGCTCGTGGCGCAGTTCGTCCATGAACTGCTCCCACAGCGGCGGGCCGCCTTTTTCGAGCAGCTCGGCGCGGATCGAAAGCTCCTCGCTGACCGGCAGCCATACCCGTCCCCAGGCGCCGAGATGCGCCATGATCGGCACCAGGGTGATCGCCATCTCGGTCAGGCTGTAGATCGCCTTCTGCTTGTGGCTGGGATCGTCGGCCTTGGTCAAAAGGCCCAGCTCCATCAGCCGCTTCAGCCGGTCGGCCAGGATGTTGGAGGCGATGCCTTCCAGCGATCCGTTGAGCAGCTCGCGGAAATGGCGCCTGCCGCCGAAGATCATGTCGCGCAGGATGATCAGGCTCCAGCGGTCGCCAAAAACCTCGAGCGACAGATTGATCGGGCAGCCGGACCGGCGGTCAATGCTCATGACAGTCTCCAAAAAACCAGTTGCATTATGATATCGGTTTGATTATCGTGCAACTGATTGCAAAATGCAATCAGATTGGGAGAAGAGAACGATGACCGCTTTGCCGCGCCCTGAAATCGTCTCGGAGACCTTCGGCGATCCGGCCGATCCAGCGATCCTTTTGATCATGGGCGCCATGGCTTCGATGCTGTGGTGGCCCGAGGCCTTCTGCCGGCAGCTCGCCGGGCACGGTCGCTTCGTCGTCCGCTACGACAATCGTGATACCGGCCAGTCGACCAAATACAGGCCGGGCACGCCGCCCTATGCGTTCGAGGACATGGTCGACGATGCCATCCGCGTGCTCGACGATCACAATATCGGTAGGGCGCATGTCGTCGGCATGTCGATGGGTGGCATGATCGCGCAGATCGTGGCGCTGAAATATCCGACGCGCGTCAGCGCGCTCACGGTGATCTCCAGTTCGCCGCTCGGCGTCGATACGTCTGGTTTGCCCGGCACAAGCCAAGCCTACAAGGAGCACTCGGCGGAAGGCGCCGATGTCGATTGGTCGGATCGGGATCAGGTGCTTCGTTACATGGTGAAGGACGCGCGGGCGCTGGCGAGCAGCCGGCACTCGTTCGATAAGGAACGCGCACGCGCGGCGATCGAGGAGGACTACGATCGCTCCGGGGGCCTCGCCAGCGCCACCAATCATTTCCTGCTCAAGGGTGGTCCGGAGCGGCGGATAAAGGATTTGGCGGTGCCGTTGCTCGTTATCCACGGCGTCGCCGATCCGATCTTCCCGATCGAACATGGCGAGGCGCTTGCCGATGCGGTTCCCGGCGCCAGGCTGTTGCGGATCGAAGGCGGCGGGCACGAGCTGCACCGCAACGACTGGCCGCAAATCATCGAAGCCATCGCGGCGCATCGCTAACCGCGAGGATCAACCTTGACTCTGGTGGTCTATGAAAATAGTTAAGTGATCACTTCAGTATTAAGCGCGCCCGACGACAGGAGAAAAAATGTCCCTGACGCTGCATTTCCATCCGCTCGCTTCCTTCTGCTGGAAGCCGCTGATCGCGTTCTACGAGAACGACACGCCCTTTACGCCGGTGATCGTCGATCTCGGCGACGAGCAATCGCGCGCGGCTTTCCTGAAGGTTTCGCCGACAGGCAAGATGCCGGCCCTACGCGACGATGCGCGCGACCGCACGGTACTGGAATCGACCATCGTCATCGAATATCTCGCCGCTTACTATCCTGGGCCGGTCGAGCTTATCCCCGCCGACATCGACCTCGCCATCAAGGTTCGCCAGTCCGACCGCTTCTACGACTTCTACGTGCAGGAGCCGATGCAGAAGATCGTCGGCGACCGGCTGCGGCCGCAAGACAAGACCGATCCATTCGGGGTCGAGCAGGCGCGCCAGCAGCTCCGCAATTCCTACGCCATCATCGAACAGGAGATGAGAGGGAAGGAGATGCGGGGAAAGACTTGGGCGGTCGGCGAGACCTTCACCATGGCCGACTGCGCGGCCTCTCCGGCGCTGTTCTATGCCAACAAGGTCGAGCCGTTCGGCGACAGATTCCCCACCGTGAAACGCTATCATGATCGCCTGCTCGAGCGCCCCACCTTCGCCCGCGTGATCGAGGAGGCGCAGCCCTATTTCAAGTTCTTCCCCTACAACAACGGTTAGAGCGAGATGCTGCACGATCCCGCCCAGCTCGACCTGATGTTCCAGGCGCTCGCGGATCCCGCGCGGCGCCAGATGGTGGAACGGCTGTCACGCGGACCGGCCTCGGTCAGTCAGCTGGCGGAGCCGCTGGCGATGTCGCTGTCGGCCGTCGTCCAGCATCTCAACGTCCTCGAGGCGAGCGGCCTGGTGAGCACCGAGAAGCTTGGCCGGGTGCGCACCTGTCGGATCGATCCGAAGGCGCTCAGGGCCGCCGAGCACTGGATCAACGAGCGGCGGCTCGCCTGGGAGCGCCGGCTCGACCGGCTTGGCGAATATCTTTCGGAAACCAAGCTAGAAACCTGAGGGATATGTCATGACCGAACGATCCGTCGTCCACTCCACCTTTGTCATCGAGCGCGTCTATCCGGCGGCGCCCGAAAAGGTCTATTTCGCGCTGAGCGATCCGACGGCCAAGAAGCGCTGGTTTGTCGATCCGGACAATCCGCAGCCCAACCGGCACGAGATGGACTTCCGCGTTGGCGGCAAGGAGGTGAATGCCGGCTGCCCGAGCGACGGGCAGATGCATTTCTACAACGCGGTCTACCAGGACATCGTGCCGAACCGGCGCATCGTCTACAGCTACGAGCTGTTGTTCGGCGAAACCCGGGTCTCGGTGTCGCTTGCGACGATCGAGCTCATCGCGGAAGGCAAGGGCACGCGACTTATCCTGACAGAGCAGGGAGCCTTCTTCGACGGCCACGATAAGCCGGGCACACGCGAGCATGGCACGGGCGAACTGCTCGACGCGCTTGGGGCGGCGCTGCAGGCAGCGAACTGAGGCCTCCGGCTGGTGGCCAGCGATCACTCTCCAGGCGACAGTTCCCAGAACTGGTCCAGCCAGACGTTGAGCCTGAGGAAGCCGGCGCTGCTGACGGCGTAGACGCGTCTGGTGCCCTCCGCCCTGGCCTTGACCAGGCCGGCGTCGAGCAGGACCTTCAGATGCTGCGAAACGGCCGGGCGTGAAACGGGCAACCCGGCTGCCAATTCGTTCACCGTCTTGGGACCGCGCCGGAGCTCTTCCAAGAGATAGCGCCGGTTGGGATCGGCTATCGCCACGAAGGCGTCGGAAAACATCATGCCTTATTTGTGGGGCAAAGTTCTCCAAATCTCAACTGTCGGTTTCAACCTTTGTGCGCGGATCGAGCCGCAAGGCTTCCGGCGTGACCGCACGATCGGCCGGCTGCGTCTTGAAGGCATCGCGGTTTTCGATCGGAACCGGCGCGCGGGCGCGGATGCGCAGCAGCGTGTAGCCGGTGAGAGCGAGATGGGCGAGCGCGGTTGCAAGGAAGAGGCCTTCCGGCCGCAGCCAGCCCATCAGGGCGGCCGCAAGCAGCGGTCCGATCATCGTGCCGAAGCCGTAGAGCAGAAGCAGGCCACCCGAAACCTTGACGAAATCCTCCGACCGCGCGTGGTCATTGGCATGCGCGACGGCGATCGAGTAGAGCGTGTAGGCGAAGGCGCCATAGGCGGCGGTCAGCACGATGACGAAGACGCCCGAATGCGGCTCGATCAGGAAGATCAGCACCGCGAAGAGCGCCGCGCCGAAGGCGGCGCCAGCGAGCACGAAGCGGCGGTCCGTCGTGTCGGAAAGCCGCCCCGCGGGAAGCTGCATGGCCGCGCCGGCGACAACCACCAGGCTCATCATCAGCGCGATCTCGGCGGTGGAGATGCCGATACGGGCGCCATAGACGGCGCCGAGCGTACCCCAGGCGCCATTGGCGATGCCGATCAGAAGGCAGGCCACCGCCGAGACCGGCGAATTGGCATAGAGTCCTTTGACGTCGAGCTTGACGTCCTGCAGCGGCTTCGGATGCGACTGCGTCGAGACGGCGGTCGGAATGAGCGACAGGCAGAACAGGATGCCGGTGATCATGAACAGCGAGGCCGATTTCACGTCGCCGCCGGCGACGATCATCTGGCCGCCCATGATCGAG
This sequence comes from Mesorhizobium sp. M1E.F.Ca.ET.041.01.1.1, assembly GCF_003997355.1. Lineage (NCBI taxonomy): Bacteria > Pseudomonadati > Pseudomonadota > Alphaproteobacteria > Hyphomicrobiales > Phyllobacteriaceae > Mesorhizobium > Mesorhizobium sp. M1E.F.Ca.ET.041.01.1.1. The sequence continues at coordinate 5,420 of NZ_RZSL01000318.1, forward strand.
GCATAGGTGACCATCATATAGAGGCCGAAGACGGTGCCGCGGTTCTCGTTGGTGGCCTTTTCGTTGAGCCAGCTTTCGATGACCATGAAGGCGCCGGCCATGGTGAAGCCGGTGAAGGCGCGCAGCAGGATCCAGAAATACTCGTCGATGATGAGACCGGTAAGCAGCGCGATGATCGCCCCCGAGGCGGCAAAGGCGCCGAACGCTCTGACATGGCCGGCGCGGCGAACAAGGCGCGGCGCGAAGAAGCAGCCGGTGACGAAGCCGCCGGCCCAGGCCGTGCCCATCAGGCCGAGCGAGGCGGTCGAGAATCCCTCCATTTGCCCGCGCAGCGGCAGCAGCAGGCCGTGCAGGCCCGACGCCGCCAGCAGGAACGCGGTGCCGCGCAGCAACGAGAGGATCGGTCGGTAGGTCGCGAACATGGGCTGATCCGGCTGGAAATTTCGAAGCGCAGGTCTGTTTCGGAGCGAAGGTCTGGCAGCCGCTTTCAGGCTTTTCCGGGGCAGACGGGCACGACGCCGGGATTATCCGCGGCGAAACAGCGCCTCGGCAGCTGATTTGGTAGTGCCCTTGGCTGTCCGCTCGGCTTCCAGCCTGGCGATTTCATCGCGCAGCAGGGCAATGCGCTCGGACAATTCGTCGACGGACAGCAGCGAGAGATCCTGGCCGATCTCGTGCGGGCGCGGCTTCTTCTTGGGTTCGTCGTCGAAGATCGCCATCGTCGCTCCTCCCTCACTTGGCCATTTGCCTGATTTGGCAATCAGCATACATAGGGCAAGGGCGCCGATGCAAATAGCCGGCCAACGGCACAAGGAGACGGGACACCATGGCAAGCGGACAGAAGATTCCGGCGAAGATGACGGCCATCGCGATCTCGCAGCCGGGCGGCCCCAGGGTGCTGAAGCCCGAGACGCGCGACGTGCCCACGCCAGGTCCCGGCGAAATCCTCATTCGCGTGCACGCCGCCGGCGTCAACCGGCCGGACGTGCAGCAGCGCAAGGGCGTCTATCCGCCGCCGCCTGGCGCCTCGGACCTGCCGGGTCTCGAGGTGGCCGGCGAAGTGGCCGTGCTCGGCGACGAGATATCGCGCTGGCGCATCGGCGATCGGGTCTGCGCGCTGACGCCCGGCGGCGGCTATGCCGAATATGTCAAGGTCCACGCCGGCAGCGTGCTGCCGATCCCGGCCGGCTTCACCTATTCGGAAGCCGCCGCCGTGCCGGAGAACTACTTCACCGTCTGGCACAATGTATTCGAGCGCGGCGGGTTGAAGAAGGGCGAGACGCTGCTCGTCCATGGCGGCTCGTCCGGCATCGGCACCACGGCCATCCAACTGGCCTCGGCGTTCGGCGCCTATGTCGTCACCACGGCCGGCAGCAAGGAGAAGTGCGACGCCTGCCTGAAGCTCGGCGCCGACCGGGCGATCAACTACCGGGAGCAGGACTTCGTCGCCGAAGTCAAGGACGCAACCGGGGGCAAGGGCGCCGACGTCATCCTCGACATGGTGGGCGGCGACTATGTGGCGCGCAACTACGATGCGGCGGCGATCGAAGGGCGCATCGTCCAGATCGCGGTGCAGGCCGGCGCTGTCGCAAGCGCCGACTTCGCAAAGCTCATGGTCAAACGCCTTGTCCATACCGGTTCGACGCTGCGCCCGCGCACCGTCGAATTCAAGGCGGCCATCGCGGCCG
>NZ_RZSL01000319.1:0-7106 GCF_003997355.1 Mesorhizobium sp. M1E.F.Ca.ET.041.01.1.1
AGACGGTCGAATACGTCGGCCAGTTCTCGCCGTCCGGCGGCGCGCATGCGCCCGGCCAGATCCGCATATCTGTCGGCGGACTCCTTCTCCATGATCAGCGCGGTGGCGAGAAGCTCGCCCATCGACCGGATCGATGCCGTTGGTTCGGATATCAGGCGGGACATGGGGCCGTCTTCCCTCAATTGGCGGTCGACCATATTGTCTCCATCAACACGCTTGTTTGCGTTTCATCAAAGAGCGCGCGTTTTGGACCGTGCCGACGGCAAATCCGCGAAGCGTCAAAAATGCTTTCGCATCCTTAGGTGGCCAGCCAAGGAAAAATAGATGCGTCGGCGGCGCAAATGTTTGAGCTTGCACAAAGATCTCGTGCGCGCGCCGGGCTAGTACGGTTTGCTGAAAATTTCATGCCGCCGCTGCGGGGTCGGGAATTCGTTGTCGGGGGATGAGCCAGATGCCAGACAAGCCGCGCCCCGACTGGGATCCCAGATCCGATACGGTCGTTTCCAACCAGATCAAGGCTTACGACGCAATGCGCCACCGCTGCCAGGTGGCACTCAGCGATTACCTGGGTTGGTCGCTGTTCCGGCACGAGGACGTGGCGCGCGCCCTGGACGATCACCAAACGTTCAGCAGCGTGGTCTCCCGCCACCTTTCTGTGCCGAGCGGCATGGATCCACCCCTCCACACGGCCTACCGGCGGTTGATCGAACGTCATTTCGAGCCTGAGCGCGTTGAATCCTTCGAGCCACTTTGTCGGACGATTTCGGCCGATCTTGTGTCCGGCCTGGGGAGAGGCGTGGAGATAGACCTCGTCACGCAGCTTGCCCAGCGCTTCGCTGTACGAATTCAGTGTGCCTTTCTCGGCTGGCCGGACAGCCTCCATCAGCCGCTGCTTCAATGGGTTCAAAAGAACCATGAGGCCACATTGGCGAGGGACACTAGCGCGATGGCGGCCATAGCTCTCGAGTTCGACGGCTATATCAGCCAGTTGCTGGAGGCCCGGCGCGAGGCCGGCGCGGCCGTGCCGGGAGACATCACATCGGATCTGTTGCGGGAAAGAGTGGGCGACAGGCCGTTGAACCACGAGGAGATCGTTAGCATCCTGCGCAACTGGACCGTTGGCGAACTGGGCACCATCACTGCCTGCGTCGGTATCCTGGGCTACTATCTTGCGGAGAACCCGCAGGTCCAGCAGCGGCTTCGGGAAGGTCCGCATCTGTTGCCCGCAGCGATCGATGAGATATTGCGGATGCATGCACCGCTCATCGCCAACCGACGGGTGGCGACAAGGCCGGTGGAAATCGGAGGGCGCAAGATCGCCGTCGGCGAGCGGGTCACGCTTATGTGGGCATCGGCGAACCGCGACGAGGCTGTCTTCGGCCACCCGGACGAATTCCGCCTCGATCGCGACCCTGCGCGGAACCTCCTTTATGGCCGCGGCATCCATGTCTGCCCAGGCGCGCAACTGGCGCGGCTGGAGTTGCGCGTCCTCATGGAGGAATTGCTGAAGCGGACCCGCGATGTCGCGCTGGTGCCCGGCCCGCAACCAACAATCGCCATCTATCCGGCAAGCGGGTTTTCCTGTCTGCCGATGCTTATCTTGTAATTTGTGGAGGCATCGCAGCTTGTCCGAACTGGTGCTTGCAACTTAGTTCCGACACGCCCCAGTGGCGAGGGCGATGCCCGCGCGGCGGGCCGCAATAGGTGAGGAAGCCATGACGACCAGCGGCCGAGCCGAGCAGGCGGGAGAAGTGTTTTCAGGCCTTGCCGAGATGTCGCCCGCCTATTTCGGACTGGTCATGGCCACGGGCATCATCTCGCTGGCGGCCTTCATGATGCAGCACGACACGATTGCCCTCGGCCTGTTCTATCTCAATGTCGGGCAATATGCCGTTCTGTGCGTATTGTACGCCATGCGGGCCTGGCGCCATCCGCGCCGTTTCTTCGGCGATATGGTCGCTCACCTGACCGGGCCGGGGTACTTCACCACGGTGGCCGGCACCGGCATCGTTGCCAGCCAGTTCATGGTGCTGCGCGAGAACATCGTCGTCGGCACGGCCCTGTGGATGCTGGCCATACTGCTCTGGGTGTGCCTGACCTATACGATCTTCACCGCCTTCACTGTCAAGCGCGAGAAGCCCACACTCGACAAGGGTATCAACGGCGGCTGGCTGTTGGCGGTGGTGGCGACGCAAGCGCTCTCGGTATCCAGCGCGATGCTGGCGGCACGCATCGACCAACCCTATCGGCTTGAGCTCAACCTAATGGCCCTGTCGATGTGGCTGTGGGGCGGTATGCTCTACATCTGGATGATGTCGCTGATCTTCTACCGCTATGCCTTCTTCAGCTTCTCACCGGGCGACCTGGCGCCGCCTTACTGGATCAACATGGGGGCGATGGCCATCTCGACGTTGGCCGGCTCGCTGCTGATCCTGAACGCCCCGCACGCGCCCTACCTGATGTCGCTGTTGCCATTCCTGAAAGGATTCACCGTCTTCTACTGGGCGACGGGGACCTGGTGGATTCCCATGCTCCTTCTGCTGGCAATCTGGCGCTACGGCTACGAGCGCTTTCCCTTCCGCTACGATCCGCTCTACTGGGGTGCCGTGTTTCCGCTCGGCATGTATGCCGCTTCCACTTGGCAGATGGACCACGCTATGGAATTCGGTTTCCTAACGCCGCTGCCGCGCGCCTTCCTCTACATTGCCCTGTCGGCTTGGATTATCACCTTCGTCGGCATGCTTTGCACGCTAGTCCGCGTCTTGAACGGCAAAAGTGCTTGTTCTCCGAGCTTGCAGGGAAATGGCGGTACGACGAAGAAATGAGCCGCGGCTTCTCGGAAAGCGGTTGTGATTGGACTTGAGCGGCATCCATTTACCTGGCCTATGCCGCGGCTCGTCCGTCCCGACGCATCTTCATGCGGCCGGACGATCAGCATGCTCACCGATGCAAGCCGCCGAGCGAAAAAGACATCGAGCACCGTCGAAGCTGTCTTCTTGTCTTGTCGACAGTCTCCAGAATTGTTTGCTGTCATCAGTTAGGCGGTCGCATGACTGCCGCCGCCGAAATGCACCCTGTCGATCCGACGCGGCTGCCGCACTCGCGTGGCGACCAAGTCGAACCCCGGCGTAGCAGGTGCAGATACTCGACGACAGGCTGATCCTTGGCGGTGACCGTGGTGTGGCACCCGCAATACGAGCACATCGAGAGGCAGAACGCGATGTGTAGATAGAGCGAGGCCGAGTCATCCGGAGGTAGGCGCGATGCCAGTTTTCATAAGTATCGGGGCCGACCGAACGCGAGAACTCCAGCGGCGGCGGGTAGCTGGTGTAGCGTGGCAGGCACGCCCCGTCATGCTTTTGCAGAACGGATGGTTGCATGGCCTTCCTCGCCTCCGATAAAGCGCCGAATGCCAATCGAGTCTCAGCTAGGCTTCTCTGCGGAAAAACACATGCCTTGCGGGGCGGAGGCCATGCCGCGAGACGATTGTGGCTGCTAAGCCGAAAGCAGCGACATCCGTCGCCGTGAGTGTCGAAATCGGCCCGGCGGCCGTTCCAGATGCCGTTACCCGATTGGACGGCGATGTTCCCTTTGTCCCTGTTGCGGCCGGGGCGTGGTAAGGGAATGGAGCCAGATCACTCGCCCTCGCCGGGTTCGCCACTGAAATGGGCATCGAACTTGCCGGGCACCCCGTCCCAGGCTTCCGCGTCGGCGGGCGGTGTCTTCTTGCGCGTTATGTTGGGCCAGGAGGACGCATATTGATGATTGAGCTGGAGCCATGCCTGCGTGGCCGAGGAATCCGTGTCGGGGAAGATCGCTTCCGCCGGACATTCGGGCTCGCAAACGCCGCAATCGATGCACTCGTCGGGATGGATGACGAGCATGTTCTCACCCTCGTAGAAGCAGTCCACGGGACACACTTCGACGCAATCCATGTACTTGCATTTGATACAGTTGTCGGTGACGACGTAGGCCATTTTTCTGCCCTTTGACGGGACGCCGTGCTGGATGACCGCGCTGGAGTCGAGCGCGGTCCACTGGCGGCATCGGCTGACGGGATCGCTTGATTGCGAGTATCTCAGGCGGCAATTGGTCTCGCGCTCGCAGCGGTATCCGCCCGCGCTGCGGCAAGCGCGATCCAGTCGCGATAGAGGCCCTGGTCCTCCCTGGAAAAGGGCATGCGGCGCTTCATGTCGTCGAAGGTGTCGCCGGGGTGGCTCCTGTCGTAATCCGAGCGAACTAAGGATTCGAGGTAAGCACGCTCGGATGCGTCGGCAGGCCGGATGAAAGAATCGTGCGAATTGCTCGGCATGAGCGTTTCCTTTCAGTCAGTTTTTCAATTCGACGCCGCCCGCCATCTGTCCTGTTCCAACGCCCAGATGGCGCAGGCGGGGCAATCGGCGCCCCAGCGGTCGATGGCCGACCAGATCAGGCCGAGCCGCTCCTGGCGCGAGAGGGCGAACGCAGACTCGCATGGCGTGAAGGTCGGGAGCAAACCACGGAAGGTGCGCAATGTGTGAACGAGGAACAGAGGTAGCAAGACAGGCACCATCGATAAAAGGTGTACATTTAATATATCTTTTTCAACCCACCCCGGCAAGGGGGTGGGCGATGCGACCAGGTGAAGCGGTGGCGGCAATAGATCCCGCCTAGGGCGTTGCGTGCCCTATACGACGATCAAAAGCGGCGCCTATTCATCCCGCAAGACCACGACCCAGGTCACAGTCGCTTGTCCCAGTTCGGCAGTTCGAAATGCCAGTCAGAAAAGAGGATCACACAAAGCCGCAATCACAACCAATGGCGCGATCATCAAAGTCCTTGTTCATGACCCTAACAGTGCAGTCATCTAGGGTGTCCCATGCCCATAAGCTGACTCCAGCCAGCAATGACTGGCATCCCGATTTCAGAATAACCCCACAAGCCGCGGCCCTTTTTGATCCCTTCGACGAAGCGTGAGATTTGACCCCTTTTGCGTAGTCGGATTTCTAAGAGGACATGCCCGGCGCAGGAATGGGAGCCAGCATTAAGGGTCGATCAACTTCAGTTGTCCTAGATCCTTCGGAAACGGAGACCGGGAATAATGACATCCAAGCAAGGTGGCGGACCGAGAACCTATTCAGCAGTCATCTCAGGACTCGAAGTATGGTGCTCGCGTGATTGCCTCGGGCGGGTTGCAGGTTACTTCCTGAGCGAATCCGACGCGGTTGCCGCTGCCGAATTCTACAACGCCCAGATCACGATCACCCAAGTCGATGAACCGACGACAGGGGTTTGGGTATTCGATGCCGTCTATGTCGTGGTTTATTCAAACGGCAGGGCAGTTACGAAGAAGCGCTATATAGCTGTTGATCCGCAGACGGAGGAGATTATAGGGCAGATCTATGAAACCTATGACGCGCTAGCAGTTGCGCTGACCGATCGTCCGGCGCCGTGAGGTCTGATCGGATATCTGAACTGTTCCGGAACTGGACGCCCCGCTTCTTTCGTAACGACGACTTTCACGTATGTTGGATGCTCCTTGTTGAGCAGGCTGCCCTTCCCATGAACCCCTTCATGCAACCTGGCCGAAATCAACCATGACTGCGCCTCGTCTAGGGCGCGGCTCGCTTCAGCGACCCCGGACGACCGCATCCTTTCGCCGTGGAACTTGATCATCCTTTCCACGGGATCAGGCATGCCAATCTCCATGAGAAGCCTGATCGTCGGCAAGAGATGCTCTTCCACATCCGGAAGGCGATGATTGTCGGTCATCTGGTTTGCTCCTCAATGTACCCCGATGAAGGAAGCATGAGCCGCAAGCCTTGCCGGCGCAAGACGCGGAACCGCCGTGAGATGGGCCTTCTTGGAAAGCCCGGATATTGCCGCTTATGCCGCTGGCTGGATGCCGAAATCTTCCGGTGAGAGCAGAAGGTCGGCCAAGGTGTAGCGGTCAAGCGTCCCCGCGAAGGCTGCAAGCGCCTCCTTCAGCACTCCGCGGAGGCGGCAGCGGGGGGTGATCAGGCAGCTATTGCCGCTCCTGAAGCACTCGACCAGCGCAAAGTCGGGCTCCGTCGCCCGCAGCACTTCGCCCAGCAGAATCTGTCCCGGCGCCTTGGCAAGCGTCAAGCCGCCGGAGCGGCCACGCACCGCCCTCAAAAACCCGGCGCGGGTCAGTTGGTTGGCCACCTTCATCAGGTGAGCGCGCGAAATCCCGTAGACCTGAGCGGTTTCCTCGATGGTGATCAACTGCCCGTCCCTGGCCGCCGCATACATGAGCACGCGAAGTGAGTAGTCTGAGAAATCCGTCAGTCTCATCCGAAATCCCTTTGCCCGGCCACAATCGCAATGTCGCCCATCCAATGGAAAGATGCGCGGAGGATGTATGTTTTGCAAGGCCACGCAGCCGATCGACAAAACATATATTGACAATGTATGTTTTGTCGCCGACTATCGCGAACCGGAGCGAAACGCGTTGTACGCATCGCCGCCGCTGGCGGCGGGCGACAGGATTGCCCGCTCGTCAATGCAATCGAAGGATGACCCGATGACAAATACGACCGTCCAAAACGAGACAGACGTCCGCAGCCTGGTGCCGATGCAGAGGCACCAGAAGATCTTCCAGCTCGTCGACGAGCTTGCCCCTGGCGGGAAGTTCGTTCTCGTCAACGACCACGATCCCAAGCCTCTCTACTACCAGCTCGAGGCGGAACATCCCCAGCAGTTCTCCTGGACCTACCTCGAAAGGGGACCGGAGGTCTGGCGCGTCGAGATCGGCCGTCTCTTGAAGGCCGCTTGAGTCGAGCGTCGCGGGGCAAAGAGCCGCCCGCTAGCTTGCGCGGACGGCGATGGCGCAAAGGGAGTGACATGAGCGTTGGAGCGGAAACGCAGCTGGATGACGAGACGGTCAAGGAGGCGCTTCGTCTCGTGATCGACCCGGAGCTTGGCCACAACATCGTCGACCTGGGGCTCGTCTATGCCGTCCTGGTCAACGACGGCGGTGTCGTCAACATCGTGATGACAACGACGACGCGGGGCTGTCCCGCCACCGATTACCTGAAGGAGGGCGCCCGCGATGCGGCTTGGGGCGTTCCGGGTGTCGAGTTCGTCGATGTCACGGTGACCTACGA
>NZ_RZSL01000031.1:0-23319 GCF_003997355.1 Mesorhizobium sp. M1E.F.Ca.ET.041.01.1.1
CGGCAATGGCAACGGCAACGGGAACTTCGGCCTCGGCAACGGCAACCTGAACGGCAACGGCAACTGGGGCCTCGGCAACGGCAATGCCAACGGCAACGGCAACTGGGGCGCCGGCAACGGCAACGGAAACGGTAACGGCAACCACTAGCGCCGCCGCCAATCGCCAGCGTTGAAGGACGCTGACGCTTCTGGGATCGCCGAGCCACGCGCCGTCCCCCCCGCGCAAGGCTATCGCGACATGTCGCCGGCGGTCCCAGTCCTTTTCCAGATAGAGAGTCCCTTTTCGAGAGACCCTTTTCACGCAAGCCATGGAAGGAGTTCGCAGATGAAACGGTGTGTCATACCGGCGCTTTGCCTGGGGCTGTTGAGTGCAACCGCGGTGAAGGCCGACACCACGACGGGCAGCCAGGCCTTCGGCATGTCGCGGATCGCGCAAACCGCCGGTCAATACGGTCAGTACATCGGCTCGAACGTCAGGAACATGGATCCGCTGAGCAGCCTGGGCGGCAACGTCGGCTACAAGAACACCGGCAGCGGCAACGTCGGCGCCTTCAACAGCGGGACCGGCAACGTCGGCGCTTTCAACGGAAACGACAACACCTCGCAGACGAGCGGCAACCACAACATCGGGGCCTTCAACGGCAACGGCAATACCGGCGAATATGACGGCAACGCCAATGTCGGCGCCTTCAACGGCAACTTCAACGGCGGCTCGTTCAACGGCAACGGCAATGCCGGCGCCTTCAACGGCAATTTCAACGGCCGGGGAAACCGCTGATGGCCGAACTCAGACCATCTGCTTGCGTCCGCCATCGTATTCGCCACGCGACGGCGCGGCTGTTTGACGGAAGCCGCATCGCGGTTTGCACGCTGCTTGCCGCGGTCGTGGTCGCCGACGCTTCGACGATGGTCAGGATAGCCGACCTTTCCATCGGCCGCGGCGATATCACGGTCGCCGGTCTGGGCGCCGGCGCGGACATCGCCGATGCCTCGAGCGGCCGCGGCAGCGCCGGCAACTTCAACGGCAACGGCAATCGCGGCAGCTTCAATGGCAATGGCAACACCGGCAATTTCAACGGCAACGGCAATGCCGGCAGCTTCAACGGCAATGGCAACGCGGGCAGCTTCAATGGCAACGCCAATTGCGGCGGCGGCTTCGGCAACGGATTTTCGTCCGACGGCAACGGCAACGGGAAGCGCCGGGACGCGCCTGAATGGTGCCGGTTCCTGAAAAACCTGAACGGTGAACTGGGGCTGCCGCCCGGCACGATCCCGGACTTCGACTAGTCACTGCCAAAGCTTGCCGGCGAAGTGCGGCTGCGCTGCGCCGGCAAGCTGGGGTTGGCTTCAGGCCGTGACTTCGACGATTGCCGTCAGGAAGCCGGCGAGGTCGTCGGTGACGAAATCCACATCGTCCTCGTTCGCCGGGTCGCGCTCCCAGATCTCGGAGAATGTCGGCTCGAAATTGCGCGGCACGACCAGCACGGTCGTCATGCCGAGTAATTTCGGCACCGAGAGGTTGCGCGCCAGGTCCTCGAACATCACTGCATTGTGCCCGGTGACGGAATGCAGCTCGGCGAACCTCTCGTAGGTCTGGCGCGCCGGCTTGGGATTCAAGCCCGCCGCGACGATGTCGAAGATGTCGTCGAAATGGTCCAATATGCCGAGCTGGCGCGCGGCGCGCTCGGCATGCCTGCGGTCGCCATTGGTAAAGATGAATTTGCGGCCGGGCAGCTGCCGGATCGCCGCGCCGAGCACCGGATCGGGCACCAGCCAGGAATAGTCGATGTCGTGCACCTTCTCGAGAAAGTCGTCGGGATCGATGCCGTAGCGCGCCATCAGTCCGCTCAGCGTCGTGCCATACTCCTGGTAGAGCTCCTTCTGCAGCTTGCGCGCTTCCTCGCGCGACAGGGTCAGCAACTCGCCGACATAGGCGGTCATCTTCACGTCGATCTGCGCGAACAGATTCGAATGATGCGGATAGAGCGTGTTGTCGAGGTCGAACACCCAATCCGTGACATGGGCAAAACGGGCGGGGTCGGGTGTCGTTGTCATGGCCTCCTTATGGCATGCGGTCGCTGGCTTTATCCACAACTTCTGCGCGTCGCGCGTGGTGAAAATAGCCTCTCGCTTCAAATTTTAACCGTCCCGGAAAGGTCGCCTTCAGTGCTTGCTGGCACAGAGGCAGTCCGTCGGGAGTCAACGATGAGTCGCATAATTTTGAAGTCCGCAGCCGTTGCGTTCGCATCGGTCGCCGTCTCGCTTCTGTTGACGCTGGTTGTGGTCCCGGCAATGGGCTTTACGATCAGCCGCACCGTCTGGCTGACGGCCACGGTTTGCCCTTTGATGCTTGCCTGGATCGCCAGCGCCGGCACCTTCTGGCAAACCGACCGGCTGAAGAACGCGCATCGCGACCTTGCCCGCGCCCATGCCCAGCTCGCCGCCGCTCACAGGCGCCTTTCGGAGAAGGCGAGCCGCGACGACATGACCGGCATGCTCAACCGCGAGACCTTCTTCGCCGCGCTCGACGGGTCCCGGCGCAAGGCCGATCGCGGCGCGCTGCTGATCATCGACGCCGATCATTTCAAGACCATCAACGACAATTACGGTCACCTGACCGGCGACGATGCGCTGCTTCTGATCGCTGCCGCCATCGAGCGCGGTGTGCGCAGCGGCGACTTGCTCGGGCGTATCGGCGGCGAGGAGTTCGCTGCCTTCCTGGTCGGCGCCACCGAGCCGGAAGCGAGGCATGTCGCCGAGCGCATCCGCCGCGAGGTCGAACTGATCCGTTTCCGCCCCGTCGACGAGCGGACCGTGCCGTTGACCGTCTCGATCGGCGGCATCACCTGCGGCGAGAGCGCCACCGTCTCGGAGCTGATGCGCGCCGCCGACCGCAGGTTGTATGAGGCAAAGCACCGCGGCCGCAACCTGTCCATTCTCGATCGCGACATCTCGGAGGCGGCCTGAGACCTTTGGCTGGGCGTTAAAGCATGTCTCCCGAAAGTGGAACCGGTTTCGGGAGACATGGTTGAGATCAAAAGTCTGAAGCGCACGGAGCGATCTGAAAGATCGCGACGCGCGTTAGCAGGTTGCTAACGCTTTTCAAATTCAACCGCGGCGATTGCGCGGTTGTAACGGGGTTTTCATCTACACTAGGCACGGAATTGGCTTCTCCGGCGGCATGTGTGCCGTAAGGGAACGGCATGCGTGGATCGAGCCCCCATCGAAAGGCGCGTCATGAGCCATTTCATAAAGAAGATGTCGCGCCGCGCGATCTTGCAGGCGCTGATCGCGCTGCCCGCAATGTCGCTGTTCCGCAACCGGCCCGCCGTCCCCGCTCCTGACGAGATCGACCCCGACGAGATCATCGAGGTCAATGGCTGGATCCTGAGGCGGAGCGATCTCGCATGATCTTCGACAGCTACGAGGCCTATAGGCAGGCGGGCTTCAAGCCAAAGGTCTGCATCCTCGGCTCCGGCCCCGCCGGCACCACGGTCGCCAGGAAACTGGGCGGCGCAGGCATCCCGGTGGTCATTCTGGAGGCCGGCTCGCGCGAATTCAGCGACGAGTCGCAGGATTTCTATCGCGGCACCACGGTTGGCGATTTCTATTTCGATCTCGACATCACCAGGCTGCGCTTCATGGGCGGCTCCTCCAACCACTGGGCCGGCTGGTGCCGCGTGCTCGACAAACAGGATTTCGAGCCCAAGGCCTGGGCGCCGGATACCGGCTGGCCGATCAGCCGCGCCGACATCGAGCCCTATCTGCGGGAAGTTCACGATATTCTCGAACTGCCCGATTTCCGGCCGGATGTGCCGATTTCGGACGACATCCGCTGGGTGCAGCTGATCAAGAGCCCGGCCGTGCGCTTCGCAGAGAAGTTCGCCGACGAGCTCGACCGGAGCAGGAACATCGCCGTCGTGCTCAACACCTATGCGACCGAACTCGCCGGCGACGGCAGGCGCGTCACCGGCGTCAGATTGTGGTCGAACGGCCAGGACGCCGGCACCTTCTCGGCGGACTACTTCATCACCTGCACCGGCGGGCTGGAGAACTCCAGGCTGCTGCTCTGGTCGAACCGGCGTTCGAATGGCGGCGTGGTCCCCAATGCCAACGCGCTCGGCCGCTACTGGATGGAGCACCCGACCTTCGAGGGCGGCAACGCCATCCTCGCCGACTACGGCGAGTTCGAGGTCGACGCCTCGAACGAAGCCTTCTTCTCGCCGACGCTTGCCGCGATGGAGCGGCTGCAGATCCTGAATTTCGGCATCCGCCTGATCGAGACGCCTTACCCGCATGTCAAGCGGCTGATCGCCGACCTTGCCTGCACAGCGCCCAGCATGGCGGAATGGATGTCCGACCAGCTTGAGCAAAGGCTGCGTTGCGCGGCCCAGCTCTACGTCGCCTGGGAACAGGCGCCGCTAGCTTCGAACCGGATCGAGCTGTCGAAGGCCGATGTCGACCACGCCGGCGTGCCGCGCGTCGAATTGCATTGGAAGAAGTCGCCGCTGGAGCGCCGCACGCTGCTCGAAGGTTTGAGGCTCTTCGGCACCACGATGGCGCAGAAGAATCTTGGTCGCGTCCGCATCGCCGACTGGATCGGCAATGGCGGCGACTACCCGACGAATGAGGAGACGGCCGGTCACCACCATATGGGCGGCACCCGCATGGGCACCGACGTCTTGAAGAGCGTCGTCGACGCCAACTGCAAGGTGCACGGCATGGACAATCTCTATGTCGGCGGCTCCTCGGTGTTCTGCACCTCCGGTCAGTGCAATCCGACGACCACCATCACCGCGCTTGCCTGCCGGCTGGGCGATCACCTCAGCAAGGTGATCACGGTCTGATCTCCCGAAAGGGCAGGCGGCGCCGGCGCCTGGAGTGGCAACTGGCGTCGCCCTGGCGCGCCTTTGGGAAGTTCGATCGAGAGCTACAGCCCGTACACGGCGATGCGCACCAGCACGGCCGCGGCGGCAAGTGCCACCAGCAGAATGCCGAGGCCGATGGGCGAGCCCCAGCCGTACCATTCCATCGCCAGCTTGGCGTATCTGTACTCTTCCTCGTTCGAGAGGGGGGTGCGCTGTTGAATCAGGCTCATTGTTCACTCCTTGTCGGCGACTTTGCCCTTGCCTCGCAAAGGGTGACGTCGCATATTGATACGATAGTTTGAATGTTAGGCAGATTGATAGTTAGATGATCGAAATAAATTCGTCAAGCACGAATCGCGACGACATGACGAAGGCCATCAGCCTCGCCGTCATGCGCTGGCAGGACGCGACGCAGGCCTATGACGAGGCGGTGGGGGCGCGACTCGGGCTGATCGCGGCCGAGCGGCATTGCCTGGGCCTGCTCTATGCCGGGCCACAATCGGCGGGCGCCGTGGCAGCCGCAACCGGATTGACCCCGGCCGCCGTCACGGCATTGATCGACCGGCTGGAGGCGCGCGGGCTCGTCACCCGGACACGCAGCCTGGAGGACAGGCGCAAGGTGGTGATCGAGGCGACCGAACTGACCAGAGAGCTGTCGGAACGCTACTACGGCGCTATCGCGCGGGAGGGCGAGAAGGTGGTGGCGAGCTTCAGCGACGCCGAGCTGGCGACCGTGCTGCGCTTCATCAATGCGGCACTCGATCTGCAGAGCGAGCAACTGGCAAGGCTCAAGGCCGAGCCGGTTGAGGCTGGCTGATGCGGGAACGACGAAGAAACGCTTTTCCGGAAAACCCAGAGCGGTTCAACCGCCTGTCGGCGACCGAACCGCTCTGACTCCAGCTGGGCGAAAGCCGGACCTCGAATCACGCCGCGTCGAAACGGATAGAGGCGCCGCGCTTTTATTCGATGCCTAAACCGTCGCCGGATCGAGCGCCGGCTGGCCCTTGAACCGCGCGACGATACCGGCGAGATCGCCGCCGGCGAAGGCATCGCGCAACGCATCGAAGGACGGCAGCACGAAATAGGCGCGCTGGAACTTGTCGATCTCGTAACCGGTGCGCATCACCTTCTCGAGGTCGAACGGCACGTGGTGGGCTTCCTTGCTCTCGACTGCGAACTGCAGCTCGGTGAAGGACGACATCAGCCCGGCGCCGAAAGCCTTCAGCGGCTGGCCGGCTTCCTGGATGAGGCCGTATTCGGCGCTGTACCAGTAGAGCCGGGTGATCATCTCGTCACCGCCGAGCGCAATCATGTCCTCGGCCTTCTCGCCATACATCTGCATGAAATCGGCAAACACCGGCTGCGTCAGGATCGGCACATGGCCGAAGAAGTCGTGGAACATGTCCGGCTCGACGATGTAGTCGAGCTCCTTGCGGGTGCGCAGCCAGTTGGTGACGGGGAAGCGACGGCTGGCGAGATGATCGAAGAACGGGCCGGCGGGGATCAGGCCGGGCACCGCTACGATCTCCCAGCCGGTCAGCTTGCGCAGCGTCGCGCTGACCGCGCCGAAATCCGGAATTTTGTCGAGCAGGCCGAGGGCCGCGACGCCGTCGAGATAGGAACGGTGCGCCAGCCTCTGCGTCAGCTTCGTCTGGCGATCGCAAAGCGTGCGCCACACCGCCTGCTCCTCCGCCGAATAATTGTACCCTTGAGCCACGGTGAAATCGGCGCGGCACACCGAATAATCGCCGCGAAGGCCCTGTGCCGCGCAGTCGCGGGCATAGTCGGCAACGCTGATCGTCATTTCTTCCTCCTCGAGATCATGATCCGTGGATTGTGCCGGAAATATAACGGCGGACGATGAGGCAATTCAGCTTTGTTGATGGTCTGATTGGCGGTTTCGAGGTAGAAACACTCGATCCAATGAGGAATCGAGAAGATATGCCTCAGTTCGATGAATTCGAGATAAAGATGCTGGATATCCTGCAGCGCGATGGGCGCAAGCCGGTTTCGGAGCTGGCGCAGGAGATCGGCCTGTCGACCACGCCCTGCGCGCGCCGCTTCGAGGCGTTGCAAGGCGCCGGCATCATCAAGGGCTTTGCCGCGGTGCTCAGCCGCCGCGCCGTCGGCCTGACGGTCGAGGTGTTCATCCAGGTCCGGCTCACCAGCCACGCCGACGGCTCGCCGGAAAGTTTCATCGCCGCCGTGCAGCGCATGGACGAGGTCTCGTCCTGCTGGACGATGACCGGCGAGCACGATTTCCTGCTGCATGTGATGGTGCCGTCGGTGGACGACCTCAATGCCTTCGTCATGCACCGGCTCATGCGGCTTCCCGGCGTGCGCGACGTCCACACCCAGCTGGTGCTGCAGAACATCAAGGGACCTGGCCACGTGCCGCTCGCGCATCTGCGGCGTTAGAGCGCGCTTCCCAGTGCAAATGGGCCCGAAAAGAATAGGCCCCAAGTTAGATCGGCGCATTCTATTAAATATTGAACGAATTAAGGCTTTGCCGTGTCTAAAAAGAGCAAGCCTCGAGATTTGCGAGAGCATCGCCTTTGCGCACGATTGACATCGTGAATCGGGGAAATGTCTTGTCGTGCATTGTTCGGCCCCCTCGGCCTGTTGTATGGGTGCTTGCTGAGCCGCAGCGGCGAGGAGGTCGAGCAGTCCGTTTACCGCCGGTTAGCAACATTAGTGTCTTATAATGGATCAGGCTGGCCATCGTCCTTACGCGAGGACTTGACGGACTTCGCTTGCTCGAACCGCTCACGCGGAGGATGATCGCCAAGGAGCGATGCATGCAATTGACGGAGGATGTGGCGCGGAGGGTCACGGAAGCGATTTCACGCCCCTCGTGGAAATCGGCCGATCCAACGCTTTTTGCGATGCTCCTGCAAAAAAACGCGGACCAAAACCGCAAGGTCGTCCGCTGGGGCATAGCGGCGGCCGTGTTGAGCTACATCTGCTACGGTGCCTTCGACCTGTTTCTTTTCCCGGACGTCGCGGACCGTCTGATCCTGACGCGCCTGTCGTTGGGGTTGACCTTCCTTGTGCTTGTCGAACTCGTTGCCCGGCGCGGTTTTGCCATCACTACGCTGCACTACGCCGCCGCCCTGGCGATCGTAACAGGCGCCATCGGTTGGCTGCTGTCGGCGCTCGGGACGGCGCATCAGGCGGAGCTGTCCCATTTCATAATCTTCGGCACGGTATTCATTCTAGGCGCGAACCTTTTCTTCAATTTCCGGCTATGGCTTTCGGCGATCTCGTCCGCGACCGTGACGGTCGCCTTCGCGGGCGCCACGCTGTTCGTGCTGCAAGCCGACTTTGGCACGCGCTTGGTGCTTGCGACCTATTTTGCCAATTGCCTTGTTTTGTCCCTCTATCTCTCGTGGCGCCTCAGCATGGAGCGCTACCAGACCTTCCTGCATGCGCTTCAGGCGCAAATCCAGGAACAGGTCGCCATCGAGAATGGTCAGAAGCTTATCGAGATCGCGGATACGGATCCGCTTACCGGCCTCAAGAACCGCAGGGCGATCACGCGGGAATTCTCGGAACTCTGCAAGGAGTGGGCCACGGACACCGACGAAATCGGCGTCATTCTCATGGATGTGGACTATTTCAAACGCTACAACGACCGGCTCGGCCATCAGGCCGGCGATGACTGCCTCATCGAACTCGCCCGCGCCTTCGATGAAACGGCGGCCTCCAACCATGCCATCGCAGGACGCTACGGCGGCGAGGAATTCGTCGTGCTCTGCAAGGTTGCCGGACGGGATCATCTGCGCGAGGTGACGCATCAATTCTGCCAGGCGGTAGAGGATTTGAAGATCTCGCATCCCGATCGGGACGACAAACTCGATATCGTCACGATCAGCGCGGGCGCCTCGTTGACGCGCGCCGATCAAAGCGTAGAGCTGCGGATCCTGCTGCAGGAGGCCGACCGTGCGCTTTATGCGTCCAAGTTCTCGGGTCGCGCGACGCTCACCATCTATGATGCGCAGGCCACCGACCAGAAGCGAGCCAGCCAGAACCTTTCGGAGCTCCTCAAGCATGCGGTTTCGGAGGGACTTGTTTCAGTCGTTTATCAGCCGATCTGCGACGCGGTCTCCGGCCAGGTGCTCGGCCATGAATCGCTGATGCGGCTGCGCGACTTCGACGGCAGCGCGATCAGCCCGTCCGTATTCATACCCGTCGCCGAGCAGACCGGCGGGATCGAGGAACTTGGGCTGTGGCTGATCGATCGGGCCTGTGGCGACATGGTCGAGCATGGATTGGGGGCGGTCGTGTCCGCCAACGTATCGGTCGTTCAGCTCAAGGCTCCAAATTTCTCGCTGCACATCACCGAGATCCTCGGCCGGCATGGCATGGCGCCTCAGAAACTGGCGCTCGAGGTCACCGAGGGCAGCGACATTTCTCTGGAAGCGCAGGCCGCCAGAAGTATCGAGCAGCTTCGAGCCCTTGGTGTCCAAATCTGGCTGGATGATTTCGGGACCGGATTTGCGGGCCTGGCCTGGCTCCGCCGTTTCAAGTTCGACGTCGTGAAGGTCGATCGGAGTTTCCTGCACGACTGCCAGACGGTTCGCGGCCTGAGCCTGCTGCAGGACATGGTCAGGCTTCTGCGCAATCTCGGCCACACGGTGCTGGTCGAGGGCGTCGAGACGAAGGAGCAGCAGAATCTGCTGCAGCACATGGGCATTCAGTCGGTCCAGGGCTTTCTCACCGGGCGTCCCGTTCCGATCGAGGAGATCAAGCGGGCCAGACTGGGACTCGTCGCCTAATGCATGTCGCCCAAAAGTGTGCAGCGGTTTTGGGAGAACGACATGCATCAAAACAAAGACCTAAAGCGCGTCGCCTGGCTCCGCTTCAGCGCGACACGCTTTAGGGCAATTCCGGGAAATGCGGCGCGGCGCTAACGGGGCGCGGGGCGCCACGCGACCCATAAAAAAGCCGGACCGCTGAACGGCCCGGCCCGAAAATCGAAGCGGATCTATCGCCTATGCCGGCGCCCCGAGATCCCCGCGCTTGCGGATCTTGCCGTAAACGATGTTCCTGTTCGATCCGTAGTAGACCTCGGCATCAACGTGATTCTTGTCCACCGCGGCATTGATAATGTCCCACATATCGCTGGCCGAACGCAGGATGAGCGGCCAGTCCATGAAAGTCTCCATATAGCCGTCGGTCGTGATCTCGTCGCTGAAATTGGCAAAGAGGAATTCGCCGTCCGGCTTGACCAGTTCCATGGCTCTCTGAAGCAGGCGTGCACCGACAGGGAGCGGCAGGTAGTCGTACAGGCCGGACGCATAGACGAGATCGAACGTGCCAAGCGGGTAGGCCCGCCGCAAAAGACCGCGCACCGACCCGTCCACAGCTTCCACCACCGTACCCGCGAGATCGCGATTCACGGTGCCGACGCTGATCGGGTCCTGGTCGAGACCGATCCAGCGCTTCAGTCTTTTTTCGGCGAGCGCTCTTGAGAGTTCAGCTTCCCGCAAATGGCCGCAGGCGATTGCCAGCACCACCGCGTTTTCCACCCGCGCAGCCGTTTCGTCGACCGTTCTGGCCAGTATCTCGCGACGTTCGCGCCCGGCCACCGAACTCGCCGCCTCGCTCGTATAGGCAAAGATTTCGCGGCCGAGTTCGCTCGAGGATGCGACGATCTCGTTAGCGCTCGGATGCTTGTAATAGATGTCCAGCAGCGTCGCGTCGCCCGAATAGCCGCGCGGCTTTTCGAAGGACCAGCGCGTGAACGGATCCTGTTTCAGATATGTCGCCACGCGGTGCTGCTGAGCCAGCGGGATCAGTTCCTGCCACAGAGCGGGAGCGACCTCGCGGCGCAATTCATGCAATCGACCGGCCAGTCGTTCGACGATTTGCCCCGCCGGCTCCTGGCGCGCGAAAGCCTGGTGGGCGAGGTCCAACACGAGGGCGAGTTGGGCCGTCCGCGCCTTGAGCTCGACGGCGTCGACCCTCTCCGCGGACGCCGCCTTGTGCTTCTTGATCAACGTTGATGTGATGAGACTTTGTTCGTCAATTTTCAGGTCTGGATTCAGCGCCATATGGGCATTCCTTGTGGTTCCCCACCGACAATTATAGATGCTTAGAGTTTTAATAAAAGTTTAGGACGATCTGTATTAGATGAGTCTAAAGTGCGGTATTCAGAAGATTTGAACCGCCGGAAGCCACAGCGCGATCAAGCCGGGACGCGTGCGACATCGGCGCACCCTCGTCAGGCGCTGACGCGGTTTCCCGGCATGCGCGACGTCAATGCATGTCGCCCAAAAGTGCGCAGCGGTTTTGGGAGAACGACATGCATCAAATCAAAGACTTAAAGCGCGTCGCCTGGCTCCGCTTCAGCGCGACGCGCTTTAAGGGCGCGCCCGTCAAATCTGTGGGAAAGCTGCATCGAAACTGCTGAACCGCGCCAAGGCGGCTTCGACATCCGAAAGTACGACCGGTGGACCAACAGCAATGAGGTCCGCCATGAACATCGTGCTGATCAATCCGCCGCATACGGCCATCGGCAGCCGCGTGCCCGACGATCATCTGCCGCCGCTCGGGTTGCTGGCGATCGGCGGTCCGTTGCTCGATGCCGGCCATGGCGTGCGCCTGGTCGACGCCGAGTTCGGACCGATGCCGCTTGCCGTGCTCGTCGATGACGCCTTGAGCGGCGGTCCGGAACTCGTCCTCATCGGCCATTCCGGTTCGACCTCGGCGCATCCGACAGCGCTGCGGATCGCCGAGATGATCAAGGCCCGCGCGCCCGGCATCGTGATCGTCTATGGCGGCGTCTTCCCGACCTATCATTGGCGCGACGTGCTGGCCGCAACGGATGTCTTCGACTTCATCGTGCGCGGCGAGGGCGAGGCGACCGCGGCGGCGCTGGTCGAGGCGCTGGAATTGCGCCGGCCGGTGCGAAGCGTCGCCGGCATCGCCTATCGCGACGATCTCGGCCGTCCTTTCGCTACGCCGCCGGCCGTGGCGATCGCCGATCTCGACGCCTGTCGTGTCGGCTGGGAGCTGATCGATTTCAGCCGCTACAGCTATTGGGGCGGCAAGCGGGCCGTGGTCATGCAGTTCTCGCGCGGCTGCCCGCATCTGTGCAACTATTGCGGCCAGCGCGGCTTCTGGACCCGCTGGCGACATCGCGATCCGGTTCGCTTCGCCAGGGAGATCGCCTGGCTGCACCGCGAGCACGGCGTCGAGCTGATCAACCTCGCTGATGAGAACCCCACGTCCTCCAAGAGAGCCTGGCGCGCCTTTCTCGACGCCATGATCGCGGAAGACGTGCCAGTGCTGATCGTCGGCTCGACGCGCGCCGACGATATCGTGCGCGATGCCGATATTCTGCATCTCTACCGCAAGGCCGGCGTCATCCGCTGGCTGCTCGGCATGGAGAACACCGACGAGGAGACGCTGTCGCTGATCCGCAAGGGCGGCAGCACCAAGTCCGACCGCGAGGCGATCAGGCTCCTTCGCCGGCACGGCATCCTGTCGATGGCGACCTGGGTCGCCGGCTTCGAGGACGAAGGGTTTCGCGATTTATGGCGCGGCTTCCGTCAGCTCATCGCCTATGACCCGGACCAGATCCAGGCGCTTTATGTGACGCCGCATCGCTGGACGCCGTTCTTCCGCATCGCCAAGGATCGCAAGGTGATACAGCGCGATGTCCGCCTCTGGGATTACAAGCACCAGGTCCTGCATATGACCCGGCTGAAGCCCTGGATGCTGTTCTTCGCCGTCAAGCTGATCGAGCTCGCCGTGCAGTCGCGGCCGAAGGCGCTGGCGCGCATTCTCTTCCACCCCGATCCCGAGCAGCGGCATTCGATGCGCTGGTATACGAAGATGGGGCGGCGTGTCTGGTTTCGCGAAGTCTGGGGTTTTCTAGTCCGCGACCGCCGCGTGACCGACGGCCCAACGCTTGCCGAATTCTGGGGCGCGCCGCAGGACGCCGAAGAGGAGTCGATGATTTTCCGGCACGCGATGCGCAAGCCGGCCGCGCCTCTGATCGAGGGCAGGCGGATGCAGCAGCCAGACAAGTTAGCCGGCTGAGCCTACTACGGCACGATCAGCGTGCCGGCGCCGTGCTCGGTGAAGAGCTCGAGCAGCACCGAATGCGGCGTCTTGCCGTTGAGGATGACGACGCCCTCGACGCCGCGCTCGATCGCCTCGATGCAGGTCTCGACCTTCGGGATCATGCCCCCCGACACGGTGCCGTCCTTGATCAGCGCCCTGGCCTCGGCAACCGTCAATTCGTCGATCAGCTTCTTGTTCTTGTCGAGCACGCCGGGCACGTCGGTGAGGAACAAGAGGCGCGAGGCGCGGCACGCACCCGCGATAGCGCCCGCGAAAGTGTCGGCGTTGATGTTGTAGGTATGGCCGTCGCGGCCGGGCGCCACCGGCGCCAGCACCGGGATCATCTCGGAACGGGCCAGCAGATCGAGCAGGGTGCGGTCGACCTCGACCGGCTCGCCGACGAAACCGAGATCCAGCACCCGCTCGATGTTGGAGTCCGGGTCGATCATGGTCTTGCGCGCCTTTTCGGCGAACACCATGTTGCCGTCCTTGCCGCAGAGCCCGATCGCCCATTCGCCTTCGGCGTTGATCAGCGCCACGATCTCCTTGTTGATCGAGCCGGCCAGCACCATCTCGACGATTTCGACCGTCTTCTGGTCGGTGACGCGCAGGCCGCCCTCGAATTTGGATTCGATGCCCATCTTGTTGAGCATCGCGCCGATCTGCGGTCCGCCGCCGTGAACGACGATCGGATTGACACCGGACTGTTTGAGCAACGCGATGTCGCGGGCAAAGGCCTTGCCGAGCTCGGTGTCGCCCATGGCATGGCCGCCATACTTCACCACCACCGTCTTGTTCTCGTAGCGCTGCATATAGGGCAGCGCTCTGGAAAGCAGCGCGGCCTGCATTTCGGCGGTGGCGGCGATGTCCGTCATCGATATGATCCCGGCTTGGCGTGAATGGCCGCGTCTTAGCGGGAATTGCCGCAGGCCGCAAACGGCTTTGCGCTCACAATGACGAAATCATGCGCGGTCGAAGCCATGTAACCACATATGGCAGCGCTAGCCCCCTCTCCGTCCGCTTCGCGGCCACCTCTCCCCCACTTTGTGGGGGCGAGGAACCCAAGCTTTCCAAGGCCGCGACCTCGAAGATTTGCGCTTCCTCGCCCCCACAAAGTGGGGGAGAGGTGGTTCGGCGAAGCCGAGACGGAGAGGGGGAGCGCCCTATGCGATTTAAGCCGGCGCCTTGAGCAGCGCGCGCCGCCCGAGCCATCCCGAAATCTTCTCCATCTGTGCCGCCAGCGACAAAAGCGTTTCTTCGTCGCCGGGCCGCCCCGCGGCCTGGATGCCGAGCGGCAGGCCGCCCGCCGTGACATGCACCGGCAGCGCGATCGACGGCTGGCCGCTGACATTGTGGATCGCCGGCCAGTGGGTGAACCACAGGCTCTTGTCCATAAGCTGGCCGAAAATTGATTTGATCCTGAGCAGCCCGGTGAGATGCAATTTGTCGAGCAGGTTTTCGATGAGCTCGTCGGCGCCCTTCGGATCCATCGCGCCGCAGGCGAGCGGCGGATGCGCGATGATCGGCATCAGCACGGCATCGAAGCGCGCGGTCTCTTGGATCATCCGCCGCGCGGTGGCGTTGAGCCGCTGCACCGCGTCATAGACTTCGCCCGCGGACAGCATTTCACCGAGGCGGCCGAGCACGCGCGTCGCCCGCTCGACGTCGCCGGTGACGGATCGGCCGACACGCAGCGCCTCGGCCCGCATCATGCCTGCAACCGCCGAAGCAACGCTCTTGCAGAAATCGGCCATGAAGTCGCGGCCGATATAGGGCAGGTCGATCTCTTCCACTGTGTGTCCACCCTCGCGCGCCAGCGCCACAGCCGTATCCAGCGCGGCAATCGTCTCGACCGAGATCGGCAGGGCGAGCGGCGACTTGCGGTAGATGGCGAGGCTGAGCTTGCCGGGATCGCGCGCCGCGGCGGCGGCAAACGAGCCCTTCGGCTCCCGCGCGGCATACGGCGACAGCGGATCGGCGCCATGGGTCAGGTCGAGCAGAAGCGCCGTGTCGCGCACCGAGCGGCTGACGGCGTGGTCGACGACCATGCCGTACCAGCTTTCGCTGGTGAGCGGCGTCAGCGGCACGCGGCCGCGCGAGGTCTTCAGGCCGACCAGGCCGCTGCAGGCCGAAGGCACGCGGATCGAGCCGCCGCCGTCGGAAGCATGCGCCGCCGGCACCACGCCTGCCGCGACCAGCGCCGCCGATCCGCCCGACGAGCCGCCGGTGGTGTGGCCGTTATTCCAAGGGTTGCGGGTGATACCGAAGCGGGCCGATTCCGTCATCAGCCGCAGCCCATGCTCGGGCGAGGTGCTGGTGGCGATCGGGATCAAGCCGGCGTTGAGATAGCGCTCGACCATCACCGAGTTGTAGTCCGCCGTGAAGGCCGGGATGCGGCTGCCGCCATGGATCGGCACGCCCTTGATGCCGATGCCGAGATCCTTCAGCGCGAAAGGCACGCCGGCGAGCGGCAATGTGCGGTCGATTGTCTTGGCCCGCGCCCTGGCCGCGTCATAGAGCGGCGTCGCTATGGCATTGATGTCGGGCCTTGTCGCCTCGGCGCGCGCGATCGCCGCGTCGACCAGCTCCTGCGGCGAGAGTTCCCCCTTATGCACGAGCTCGGCAAGTCCGGTTGCATCCTCTTCCCAAAGCACGCGTTCAATCGACATTCGCCGCACCCCTCTTTTGCCAAAGGCTAGCGCATGAGCCTGCAAATCGAAATCGGGATTTGTTTCGTTGACCTCCTATTCGTGAAGATGACTTCAGGTGCTGACGTGACGGAAGCCCGTGGTGGACAACACCGCGGCGCCCCGTTGCAAATAAATCGCAATCTTCTAATTTGCCTGCATGGGGCCTCAGGACATCAGCAAGCTGATCGTCCGGACTTCGATGAAGGACCGGGCTGCGTTCGATCTGCTCTACAGGCAGACCAGCGGGAAACTTTTCGGCGTCTGTCTTCGTGTATTGAGGGACAGGGGAGATGCGGAAGAAGCGCTGCAGGAGGTCTTCGTCAAGATCTGGACGAAGGCGGACCGTTTCGCGGTTTCCGATCTGAGCCCGATTTCCTGGCTGGTGGCCATTGCGCGCAACCATGCGATCGATCGCATCAGGGCGCGTCGCAGTCCTTCCGCCAACATCGACGCAGCCCTCGACGTCGCCGATCCGACGCCGGGACCTGAGGCCATGGCCGTCGCGGGCGGCGAGACCGAACGCATCCACCATTGCCTCGATGAATTGGAGAAAGACCGGGCCGCGGCGGTTCGGGGCGCCTATCTCAACGGCGAAAGCTATGCCGAGCTGGCGGAACGCCACAAGGTTCCGCTGAACACGATGCGGACTTGGCTGCGGCGAAGCCTGCTCAAACTGAGAGAATGCCTGGAAAGATGACGCTGGCGCAAGACAACGGACCGGAACGCGGAGGCGACGACCTGCTCGCCGCCGAATACGTTCTCGGCGTTCTGGCGGCCGACGAACGCCAGATCGCTTCGCGCCGCATCGACGCCGAGACGGCGTTTGCCCGCCTGGTCGATGCCTGGGAGGTCCACTTCGCGCCGATGGCGGCCGCCTATGCCGCGGTCGAGCCTCCGGCTTCGGTCAAGGCGGCGATCGACCGCCGGCTCTTTGCCTCCTCGGCCGCCACATCCGCTCCCAGCGCCGGCCTGCTGGGGAGCCTCGCCTTCTGGCGCGGGCTTGCCGCCGCCGCGCTTGCCGCTTTGGCCGTCTTTGTCGCCCTGCCTTTCGTCAATCCGTCATTGCCGCCCCCCGAGACCAGGCTGGTCGCCTCGCTCGCCGCCGACAACAGCAACGTCAAATATCTCGCCGTCTATGACGCGGCGCGCCACGAGGTCGGCCTGTCGCTGGTCTCCGGCGAACGCGGCGCCGGCAAGGACTTCGAGCTGTGGATGATCGAGGGCAAGAACGCGCCGGTCTCGATGGGCGTCATCCCGGCCGGTCAGAGCGCGCGCATGGCCGTCACGCCCGCCATCCAGCAGAAGCTGGCGCAGGGCGCCGTGCTCGCCGTCAGTCTCGAGCCCACCGGCGGTTCGCCGACCGGCCAGCCGACCGGCCCCGTCGTCGCTGCGGGTGACTTGAAGGGCATCTGATCACTTTCCGGTAATTTCAAAAGTTAATTGAAGTCTATCTGCCTGGCATGTGTCGGTGGGAGCGTTTTTATGCGTCGAGGTACGGAACATACGAACTCAGATCGGCGAATAAAAAATCTTCGAGGCTCGCGAAACTAAGTTTTTGATGCATCGTACCTCCTCGCGTTCCCAACAACGGGAAAAACAACCCGAGGAGACTGATATCATGCGTAAACTCGCCACCCTTTTGCTTGCCTCGTCGATCGGCCTTTCCGCGCTCGGCGCCGTTGCCTATGCCGCCAACCCGATGGTCGGCGGCGCGCCGATGTATGCCAAGAAGAACATCATCGAGAATGCCGTCAATTCGAAGGACCACACCACGCTGGTCGCCGCCGTCAAGGCCGCCGGCCTCGTCGACACCCTGCAGACCCCCGGTCCGTTCACCGTCTTCGCGCCGACTAACGAAGCATTCGCTGCGCTCCCGGCCGGCACGGTCGAGACGCTGCTCAAGCCGGAGAACAAGGACAAGCTGACCAAGATCCTCACCTGCCATGTCATCGCCGCCAAGGCGATGGCCGCCGACGTCGCCAAGATGGCCAAGGCCGATGGCGGCGCGCATGAGGTCAAGACCGTCGGCGGCTGCGCGCTGACGCTGAAATCGGAAAAGGGCAAGGTCACGGTGACCGACGAGAACGGCAACGTCGCCCATGTCACCATTGCGGACGTGCGCCAGTCGAACGGCGTCATCCACGTCATCGACAAGGTTCTCTTGCCGAAGATGTAACAAAGCGCGTGCGGCCGGCGAAGTGAGGTGTGTCCCCGCCGGCCGCACGGTTCTCCCTTCCACAATCCGTGTCGCCGTCAAGCGCCGCTCCGCATCGCCAGGGCTTGGGTCGATGTGAAGCGGCGCGCGGACCGTCACCGGCTTTTGATTTTCCGGCGGCGCCATAGTTTGCAACAAGACGTCAGGAGGAAAGGCCATGAACCGTCGCGACTTTCTCTGGAGCGGCGCCGCCGCCACTGCCCTCGTCATCGGAACCGGAGCGGCGTTGCGCATGGGCGGCGCCAAGCCTGCTCTGGCCGCCGAGACTTTCGAGGTCATCAAGACCGATGCTGAATGGCACGCCATTCTTTCGGACGCCGCCTTCGACGTGCTGCGCAAGCAAGGCACCGAATATCCGGGTACCAGCCCGCTGCTCAACGAACACCGCAAGGGCGTATTCGCCTGCGCCGGCTGCGACCTGCCGGTCTATCCGTCGGAAACCAAGTTCGATTCCGGCACCGGCTGGCCGAGCTTCTGGCAGGAGATCCCCAACGCCATCGGCAAGACCGAGGACCGCTCGCTCGGCATGACCCGCACCGAGGTGCATTGCCGGCGCTGCGGCGGCCATCTCGGCCATGTCTTCGACGACGGCCCGCCGCCCACCGGCCTGCGCCACTGCATCAACGGCGTGGCGCTGAGCTTCAAGCCGGCCGCCGCCTGAGGTAGCATTTTCGATCTCACAAAAAGAAACGACCCCGGAAACCGTCGCCGGTTTCCGGGGTCACACATGAGGACGCCAGGCGGGGGTTCCGGCTTCCTCAATGGCCTCCGCCGCCACCGCCGCTTTGGTCGGCCGGCTTGTTGATGAACAGCACGAACAGCCCGAGCGTGGCGAACAGCGCCGTCAGCATGAAGAAGACGTCCATGAAGGACAGCAGCGCCGCCTGCTGATGCACCATGCCCGACAGCTTCGAGATTGCGGCGCTGGTGGCGTCGAGGCCGGCGGTCTGCTCGAAGTTCAGCGTCATGTTCTGCAGCTTGGTCTGGGCTGCCTGGCTGCCCCACTCGACATGCTCGGAGAGCCTTGCATAGTGGAAGGCGTTGCGGTCGATCAGCACCGTGTTGATGATCGCCAGGCCGACCGCGCCGCCGAGGTTGCGGGTCAGGTTGAACAGGCCCGACGCGTTCTTCAGGCGCTCCGGCGGCAAAGTGCCGAGCGCGATGTTGTTGATCGGCACCATGCACAGCATCATCGAGCAGCCGCGCAGGATCTGCGGGACGAGCAATTCATAAAAATCCCAGTCGGCGGTGAGGTGCGTCATCCACCAGGTGCCGGTGGCGAAGCCGAAGAAGCCGATCATCATCATCAGCCTGAGATCGATCTTGTTCGACAGGATGCCGGCAACGGGCGCGGTGAAGAACATCGCCAGGCCGCTGACGAACAGCGCCTCGCCGATCATCATCGAATCGTAGCCGCGGATGCGCCCCAGGAACACCGGATAGAGATAGGTGAGCCCGTAGAGGCCGATGCCGACGACGAAGGAGAACAGCGAGCCGAAGGCGAAGTTGATGTTGCTGAAGGCCCTGAGGTCGACGATCGGCTCCTCGGCGGTGAAGACGCGCCAGAAGAAGATCACGCCGCCGATGGTCATGATGATGGCGCAGATGAAGACGGCCTGTTCCTGCAGCCAGTCATGGTTAGGGCCTTCCTCCAGCACATATTCCATGCAGCCGAGGAAGGCGGCCATGCCGATAAGGCCCCACCAGTCGAACTTTGAGAACAGCTTGAGGTTCGGCTTGTCGAAGTCGATCAGCGACCAGGCCGCCGTCGCCACCAAAATGCCGGGCACCACATTGATCAGGAACAGCCAGTGCCAGGACATGGCGTGGCTGATATAGCCGCCGACCGTCGGGCCGATGGTCGGCGCCAGCGTCGCCACCAGGCCGATCATCGGCGAGACGACGGCGCGCCGCGACGGCGGGAAGATGGTGAAGGCGGCCGCGAACACACTCGGGATCATGCCGCCGCCGATGAAACCCTGGATGGCGCGGTAGACGATCATCTGGTCGATGTTGGTCGCGGTCGCGGCGAGCGCGCTGGCCGCGGTGAAGCCGGCGGCGGCGATGGTGAACAGCACCCTGGTCGACAGCATCCGGCTGAGGAAGCCCGACAGGGGGATCATCACCACTTCGGCGATCAGATAGGCGGTCTGCACCCACGGAATCTCGTCGGAGCTGGCGCTGAGGCCGGCCTGGATCTCGGCCAGCGATGCCGAGACGATCTGGATGTCGAGGATCGCCATGAACATGCCGAACACCATCGCCAGGAAGGCGATGACGCGGCGCGCCGGCATATGGTCGGCGGGGGCAGTGGCCACCGGCCGTGCCGGCATCGATCCTGCGGTGATGGTTGCGGTTGCCATGTCATGGCCTCCTACGGCAATTCCAGGAACAGTCTTCCGTTCGGAACCGCGCCAAAACAAATACCTGGCAGGCGGGGCGGCTCAGCGCTCGATGGCCACTGAGCCGCCCCCCAAACTGCTCAGTTGGACGTCGCGGCAGGCGCGGTGCGGCTGTCGGCGGCGACGATGACGCTCAGGCCGGCGCGCAGCTTGCCGGTCTTCAGCACGTCAGCCGGCACATCAATGCGCACGGGCACGCGCTGGACGACCTTGGTGAAGTTGCCGGTGGCGTTTTCCGGCGGCAACAGCGAGAACACCGCGCCGGAGGCCGGCGCCAACGACGAAACCGTGCCCTCGAAGCTCTGGCCGTCGATGGCGTCGACCGTGATGCGGACCTTCTCGCCGGGCACCAGCCGGCCAAGCTGCGTCTCCTTGAAGTTGCCGACGATGTAGAGCTTGTCCATCGGCACCACGACGGCGAGCTTCTGGCCGGGGCTGACGAGGTCGCCCTGCTCGACCGAGCGGTTGCCGACGACGCCGTCATAGGGCGCCTTGAGCACGGTGAAGGAAAGGTCGCGCTGCGCCTTGTCCCGGGTGAGCTGCAGCGAGGCTAGCGTGCTGGCGGATTCCGCGCGCTGGGCTTCGAGCACGCCGATATTGGCCTGGGCCGCGGTGATCTGGGCATCGGCGCCGGCAAGCGCCGCCTTGGCCTGGTCGAGCGCCGTCTGGGCGTCGTCGAGCTGCGCCTGCGTGCCGACATGGGTCTTGAGCAGCTGCGCCGCGCGATCCTGGGCGCGTGCCGCGTTGTCCGCGGCGGCCTGGTCGGCGATCTTCTGCGCCTGGGCCTGCGCAAGCGAGGCCTGGGCCGCCTTGGTCTGGGCGTCGATGCGGTCGAGCGTCTTCGCAAGCGTCGCGATCTGCGCCTCGGCCTGGGCAACGGCTATTTTGTAGTCGCCGTCGTCGATGACGAACAGCGGATCGCCGGCCTTGACCTTTTGGTTCTCGCTCACCAGGACCTTATCCACATATCCCGAGATTTTCGGCGACATGAACGACATGTCGGCCTGGACATAAGCGTCGTCGGTGGAGATCATGAACCGGCCATCGGCCCAATAGTTATATCCATACCAGGAACCGGCGCCGAGCAGGCCAAGCCCGATGATCGGCAACAGCATCGAGCGGAGAGAGCGCTTCTTCTTGGCCGGCGCTTCGACCGGCGCGGGAGGAGCGGGCTGTACGGGCACTTCTGGCGCTTCGATCGACGGCTGGACCTTGGCGTTGGGAAAATTGCGGACTTCGGCAGTGGCGGGCGCGTTCGAGGACATGATAATCTCTCTGGGATATAAGTCAGTCAGACTGAACCGTTCGGTTCGAATTGCTGATTGACATAGCGCGGAAAGAGGCCCATATCAAGAGCAAATCGAACCGTCTGGTTCGAAATATTTCGTGAGGTGTGACTTTAATGGTCGAAACGACAGCCGATAGCGATCTGCTCGACCTGCGCAAGGGCCGTCCGGCGGCGGGGCAGGATCCAATCAAGCGGGCTCAGATCATCGAAGGCGCGCGCCGCGTCTTCATCGACAAGGGCTTTGAGGCCGCCTCGATGAACGACATCACACGCGAGGCCGGCGTCTCCAAGGGCACGATCTACGTCTACTTCGCCAATAAGGAAGAGCTCTTCGAGGCGCTAATTGAGGAAGAGCGCGGCACCATCTTCAAGAATATGTATGACGTCCTCGACCACGCCGACGACCTGCGCGAGACGCTGGTGAAGTTCGGCAAGGTGCTCGTCATGAAGATCACCTCGGCCAAGGTCATCCAGGCGCAGCGCACGGTGATCGGCGCGTCCGACCGGATTCCCGAGCTTGGCGCGCGCTTTTACGAGCGCGGCCCCAAGCGCGGCCACGACAAGGTCGCCGTCTTCCTCAACGCCGCCGTCGAGCGCGGTCTGTTGAAGATCGAGGATGTTGAACTCGCCGCCTATCAGCTTACCGACCTTTGCCTTGCCGGCCTGTTTCGCCAGTGCATCTTCTCTTACCGTACCAAGGCGCCGACCCAGGCCGAGATCGACCATGTCGTCCGCTCTGGCGTGAACGTCTTCCTGAAGGCCTACGGCACCGCGACGCTAACCGCCGAGGAGCAGGTGTCGGAACCGGCCTGACCGATCCTTTCAGTTCGTCATCCTGGGCCGGCGCGGCGCAGATCCCAGGATACTGCCCTCACAGAAGGACGGCGCTGCAGCGCGAATCCGAAACGCTGGCAGGACAGAGGGGGGTGTGAAGGAACGCGGCGCCCTTCCAACTTGACCGTCGATCAGCCTCCCTTAGCGCGGCCAGTCGGAAGGTCTTGTTAACCATCAGTTCCTATGTCTCGGGACAGCTTTGTTCGACGAGTCTCGAGTATGACATCCATGCGTTTTTCCCGTGCCAATCCGTCCGGCGCTTCCGCCTATGGCAACGACGATCACAGCCGTCCGGAGGACGCGCGGGACCATGGCCCGGCTGCAGCGCCGCAGAAGCAAATGGGGCAGGTCGTCGCGCTGCGAGCCCCTGCTGACGGCGAATCGAACACCGTCCCGCTCGATCCGGCTGGCGGCGGCGAGTTCGGCCATCCGGCCTGGCAGCGATATTTCTTCCTCGCGCCCAATGTCCGGTTCACCCGCACGCCGGATTCCGACAAGCGGCCCGCGCCGCAGCCGGATGACGAAGCGCCGGCCAAGGTGGTGGCTTCCGGCGGCGATTTCATCCGCTCCGCGCCACCGGCGCCACAGGTCGCCAATCCGGCCCGGGCAATTCCCGCCGCGGCCTCCACTGCTCCGGCCCGGCAGCCGCAAGCCATCGCCGCGCCGCAGCGGGCGGTCGCCACTCCCGCGCAAAAGCCGCAGCCGCCGAAATTTCGCTGGTCCTATCTTTCCGATGATGCGTTTTTCGAGTTCAGCATGCCCTTGCTCGCCGAGCGCCTGGCGCGGGCGCGCCTGAACGAATCGCCGCGGCCCCCCGCCACTCCCGCGCGTCCTCCGGCAGCGCAGCCGAACCCATCCCGCGCCGCTTCCATGGGCGAGGCAATATCGTTCTATCGCGTCATCGAATGGCGCTCGAACGGGCCGGCCGAAAATCCTGCTTCGGGGAGAG
>NZ_RZSL01000320.1:0-7101 GCF_003997355.1 Mesorhizobium sp. M1E.F.Ca.ET.041.01.1.1
GTGGTCGAACGCCAATGCCTGCACCGCGTCGATGACGGATCATCTGACGAGACTGCAGGAAGAGGGCGTCGTCGTGCCCGATCTCGACCCCGAGACCGCCGCGCGGCTGATCAACGGCGCCAGCAGCCAGGCCTCGCAACGCATTGCCAATTCGAACGACCCCGAGGCGACGTCGAAGAAGGCGATAGCGGCGTTCAAGCAGCTACTGGAAGGACTGCGCAAAAAGCCCTGACTGCACGATCGGGTAAGGATATCGCCGGTTTGTGCACCGGTTTTGGGACTGGCGCGGCGCCGTCGCAATTGACAATGACAGGCGCGAGCGCATCCTCCTCGACCATTCTCTTACAGCGCCGCGCGTTCTTCGAACGCGCAAAGGACGCTGTAACACTTTGACTATGCCGCATGATCCTTTCCGAAAATCGATTCCGATTTTCGGGGTCATGCGCGAGGCGGGAGAGTCGGGGCCATGTGGGACTTCAGCATCGGCCGGTCGGTGTCCATCATGATGCGGACATGGCCGTTCATCGTCTTTCGCATGATCGTCTATTTCGGCATCACGTTGGCCTACATCATGGCGACCGGCACCGGCGCCAGCGTCGGCTACGGTGTCGGCCACATCTCCACCGATCCCGATGGACCGATGTCCTTTGCCTTGTGGGGCGGGGTTGTCGGCTTCGGCGTCGTCTCGATCGCCGTCTACTGGATCCGCGAATATATCCTCTATGTGCTCAAGGCCGGTCACATCGCCGTCATGGTCCACCTGATCGATGGCCACGACGTCCCCGACGGCCAGCGCCAGATCGCCTATGCGAAGGAAGTGGTGACCCAGCGCTTCGCCGAGGCCAACATTCTTTTCGTCGTCGACCAATTGGTGAAGGGCGCCATCCGCGCCATCACCGGCCTGATCGGCGGCATCGCGGCGTTCTTGCCCATTCCGGGCTTGAACGGCCTCGTCAGCTTCATCAACACCGTCATCCGCCTGTCGCTGACCTATGTCGACGAGATCATCCTCGGCTACAACATCCGCATCAATTCGAACTCTCCGTTCGAAACCGCCAGGCAAGGCGTCGTGCTCTACGCGCAGAACGGCAAGCACATGGTCAAGAACGCCGTCTGGCTGGCGGTGATCATGTGGGGCGTGTCCTTCGTCATCTTTCTTTTGATGCTGGCGCCGGCAGGCGCGATCCTGTGGGTCATGCCGGGCCAGCTTGCCGGCTGGGCCTTCGTGCTGGCAATCGTCTTTGCCTGGGCCTTCAAGGCGGCCTTCATCGAACCCTTCGCCATCGTCTCGCTGATGCAGGTCTATTTCGACGCCATCGAAGGCCAGGTTCCGAACCCGGAATGGGATCAGCGGCTGGCCGAAGCGTCATCGAAATTCAGAGAGCTTCGCGACAAGGCGCTCGGCTCCTTCGGCGGCTCGCGCTGGGATTCGCCCCGGGCTGCTTGATCGGCAGCCCCTTGATCACGACGGCAGCCCGATCACGGCTTCGGCTGCTCTCCGAGGCGGGCAATCGCCGACTTGAGCGGCGCCTCGCCGGCGCCGCAAAAGGTCTCGCTCATCACCAGCTCGGCCAGCGGCAGGCGCTTGCCCCAGCCATGCGCCTCGAGGTCCGGCCTCGGCGCGAATTCCGAAACACGGCCGACGCAGAGATAGGCAACCGGCGTGACGTGCTCGGGGATCGACAGGAGCCGCTTCAGCGCGTCCGTTTCGATGATGCTCACCCAGCCGACGCCGACACCTTCCGCCCGCGCCGCCAGCCAGAAGTTCTGCACCGCGCAGACGGTGCTGTAGAGGTCCATTTCCGGGTTGTGCCAGCGCCCGAGCGGCGAGTTCCTTGAACGCTGCCGGTCGCAGGTGATGCAGAGATTGAGCGCGCTTTCGCAGATGCCCTCGAGCTTCAGCTTGCGGTAGAGCGCCTGCCGCTCCGCCTCGATCGCCGGCAATTCCTGCTCGCGCGCGGCAAGGAACAGGTCGCGCACCTGCCGCCGCCTTGTCACATCGCGGATAACGATGAAATTCCAGGGCTGCATGTAGCCGACCGACGGCGCGTGATGGGCGGCCGTCAGCAGCCGCGCCAGAACGGCATCGTCGATACCGTCGGCAACGAAATGGCTGCGCACGTCGCGCCGGGTGAACATCGCCCGATAGACGGCATCGCGCGCCAATTGGTCAAAGTCATCGCCGCCCATGGCGGCCGCTTGTGCCTGCATCGCTTGTCCCTTGCGACAGCAGTCCTCCGCCTGACCATGCGGAAGACCATGTCTGCCGGGCCGGTCTTCTGGCTCGGGATCGACCCACGTCCGGCGCCTTCCCGTCTAGGACAGTGGCTTTTGCCGGCGCGGTCCCCCTCACAGCGTTGGGCACGCCACGGAGTTCAACCGTGTTCCCGATTCTCCCGCCTCGCGGGCACCAGGCAGCAGTCCGACCTTATCGCGAAGCAGAGGCCGCGCCAATGCCGCCAGCGACACTATCGGGCGCAATTTTCCCCAGCCATTCGGCCATCAAACATGGTCATCCGGGCCACGCGTGCCTAGATTAGGCGCCATGACCACCCGTCTCTACACCCATCCGGTATTCTTGGAACACCTCACGCCGCCCGGCCACCCTGAAAGGCCGGACCGTTTGCGCGCCATCGAGCGCGTGCTGGATGACGAGGCTTTTTCGGCTCTCGACCGCGTCAAGGCGCCGGAAGGCGACGAGGCGACCATCCTCTACGCGCATCCGGAAGATTTTGTTGCCCGCATCCGCGCGGCCATTCCCGCAAGCGGTATCGTCTCCATCGACGCCGACACCAGCGCCAGCCCGAAGAGCTGGCAGGCCGCGGTGACGGCGATCGGTGCCGCCAACGCGGCGATAGACGATGTCTTCGAAGGCCGCGCCGCCAATGCCTTCGTCGCCGCGCGCCCGCCCGGCCACCACGCCGAAAAGACCACCGCGATGGGCTTTTGCCTGTTCAACACCGCGGCGATCGCCGCCCGTCATGCACAGAAGAAGCATCAGGCCGAGCGCGTCGCCATCGTCGATTGGGACGTCCACCACGGCAACGGCACGCAGGACATCTTCTGGGACGATCCGTCGGTGCTTTATTGCTCGACGCACCAGATGCCGCTCTATCCGGGCACCGGCGCGAAAAGCGAAACCGGCGCCGGCAACATCGTCAACGCGCCGCTGGCACCCCGCACCGGCAGCGAGCTGTTCCGCGACGCCTTCCTTTCGCGCGTGCTGCCGTCGATCGACGCGTTCGCGCCGGACCTGATCATCATTTCCGCCGGCTTCGATGCGCACCATCGCGATCCGCTCGCCGAGATCAACCTGACCGAGGACGATTTCGATTGGGCAACCGGCCAGTTGATGGAGCGCGCCGGGCGCCATAGCGGCAACCGGCTCGTCAGCCTGCTGGAGGGCGGCTACGATCTGCAGGGACTGGCATTTTCGGTCGCCGCCCATGTCGGGCGGCTGATGAAAGGATAAATGATGGCTGATGAAGCTAACCAAGACGTCAAAACGATGAGCTTCGAACAGGCGCTCGACGCGCTGGAGAAGATCGTCGATGATCTGGAGCGCGGCGACGTCCCGCTCGACCAGTCCATCCGGATCTACGAGCGCGGCGAGGCGCTGAAGGCGCATTGCGACCGGTTGCTCAAGGCGGCCGAGGACAAAGTCGAGAAGATCAGGCTTTCGCGCGACGGCAAGCCGGTTGGAACGGAGCCGCTCGACGCCGAGTAAGGTGTGTTGCAAGGAGTTCAAGCATGTGCCGAAACATCAAGACCCTGTTCAACTTCGAACCGCCGGCAACCGACGACGAGGTCCATGATGCAGCCCTGCAGTTCGTGCGCAAGCTGAGCGGCTCGACCAAGCCCTCCAAGCGCAACGAGCACGCCTTCCACCATGCCGTCGAGGCGATTGCCGCCGCGGCGCGCGAACTGCTCGATTCGATGGAAACCACCCAGCATCCGCGCAATCGCGAGGAAGAGGCGGCCAAGGCGAAAGCCAGATCCGCGCTCCGCTTCGCCTGAGACCTGCCATGAGCTTCTTTCCAGGCAACGATCCCGAGGCCGGCGACGCCTTCGCCTGCGACCAGATCGAATTGATGGTGATCCCCAACGCCAAGGACATCGGCGGCTTCGAGGTCCGCCGCGCCTTGCCGACCGCAAAACGCAGGCTGGTCGGACCGTTCATCTTCTTCGACCGCATGGGGCCGGCCATCCTGCGCGCCGGCCATGCGATCGACGTGCGCCCGCATCCGCATATCGGGCTTTCCACCGTCACCTATCTGTTCGACGGCAAGATCCGGCACCGCGACTCGCTCGGCACCGAAATGGTGATCGCGCCAGGCGATGTGAACCTGATGACCGCCGGCCGCGGCATCGTCCACTCCGAGCGCACGCCGGAAGAGCTGCGCGGCGCGCCGATGTCGGTCTCCGGCTTGCAGACCTGGCTCGCCTTGCCCGACGGCAAGGAGGAGATCGCCCCGGTCTTCGCCAACACATCGGTGATCCGCCTGCCCGAGATCGACGCCGAAGGCGTCAGCGGCCGCGTCGTCATCGGCGAATTTTCCGGGCTGCGCTCGCCGGTCGCGACCGCATCGGACACGCTTTATGCCGATCTGCGGCTGGCGGCGGGCGCCAGCGTGAAAATCCCCGCCGATGCCGAGGAACGCGCCATCTATACGCTGGAGGGCGAGGTCTCGATTGCCGGCGATCATTTTCCGGCCGAGCGGCTTCTGGTGTTCAAACCGGGCGAGGAGATCGTCGTTTCGTCCGAACGGGGCGCGCATTTCATGCTGTTCGGTGGAGCGTCGCTGGGCTCCAAGCGTTATATATGGTGGAATTTCGTTTCGTCCTCGAAAGAACGCATCGAGCAGGCCAAGGAAGAATGGAAGACAGGCCGCTTCGATATCGTTCCTGGCGATGAGGAAGAATTCATCCCGTTGCCGGAAGGTTAGAACTGGATGGACATCCTGCGCCAACCGCGTCACTGACACGCATTTACATTCGCTCGCCAGCGGCATATTTCGCGCATGATCAACGCGCATATTTGTGAAAGTTGGAGCAATTCCAGGAAAAATGTGAAACGGTTTTCCGTCCGGAATTGCGTGAAACAGAAAAGACAGAGCGGTCCCGTGAAACGGTTAACCGCTCTGATGCAAGGTTAAGATCTCAGCAGGCCGCCAAAGAGTGAACCCGAAGCCCGATACGCCACTTCTCGACAAGGTCCGCATTCCCGCGGATTTGCGGGCGCTCGACGAAAGCGAGCTGCCGCAGCTGGCGACCGAGCTGCGCGCCGAACTGATCGACGCCGTTTCGCACACCGGCGGCCATCTCGGCGCCGGCCTTGGCGTCGTCGAGCTGACGGTTGCGCTGCACTATGTCTTCAACACGCCGGAAGACCGGCTGATCTGGGATGTCGGCCACCAGGCCTATCCGCACAAGATCCTGACCGGCCGCCGCGACCGCATCCGCACGCTGCGCCAGGAGGGTGGCCTCTCCGGCTTTACGCGGCGAGCCGAGAGCGAATACGACCCCTTCGGCGCCGCACACTCCTCGACCTCGATTTCCGCCGGTCTCGGCA
Source organism: Mesorhizobium sp. M1E.F.Ca.ET.041.01.1.1 (assembly GCF_003997355.1). Taxonomy (NCBI): domain Bacteria; kingdom Pseudomonadati; phylum Pseudomonadota; class Alphaproteobacteria; order Hyphomicrobiales; family Phyllobacteriaceae; genus Mesorhizobium; species Mesorhizobium sp. M1E.F.Ca.ET.041.01.1.1. The sequence continues at coordinate 5,573 of NZ_RZSL01000320.1, forward strand.
TGGCCATGGGCCGCGATCTGTCGGGCGGCCGCAACAATGTCATCGCGGTGATTGGCGACGGAGCGATGTCGGCCGGCATGGCCTATGAGGCGATGAACAACGCCGGTGCGCTCGACGCCCGTCTGATCGTCATCCTCAACGACAACGACATGTCGATCGCCCCGCCGACCGGCGCGATGAGCGCCTATCTGGCGAGGCTCGCCTCCGGCAAGACCTATCTCGGCCTGCGCGATTTCGGCAAGAAGCTGACCTCCTATTTCGGCAAGCGCGCCGACAGTGCCATCACCCGGGCGGTCGAGCACGCGCGCGGTTACGTCACCGGCGGCACGCTGTTCGAGGAGATGGGATTTTTCCACATCGGCCCGATCGACGGACACAATCTGGAGCATCTGATCCCGGTGCTGAAGAATGTTCGCGACAATGCCGACGGCCCGGTGCTGATCCATGTCGTGACCCAGAAGGGCAAGGGCTACGCGCCGGCGGAAGCCGCCGCCGACAAATATCACGGCGTCAACAAGTTCGACGTCATCACCGGCGCGCAGGCCAAGGCGCCGGCCAACGCGCCGAGCTACACCAAGGTCTTCGCCGAAAGCCTGATCCAGGAGGCCCGCGAGGACGACCGCATCGTGGCGATCACCGCCGCCATGCCGAGCGGCACCGGCCTCGACCTCTTCGGCGAGGTGTTCCCGGCCAGAACCTTCGATGTCGGCATCGCCGAGCAGCATGCGGTGACCTTCGCCGCCGGCTTGGCCACCGAGGGCTACAAGCCCTTCGCTGCCATCTATTCAACCTTCCTGCAGCGCGCCTACGACCAGGTCGTGCATGACGTGGCGATCCAGAAACTGCCGGTGCGCTTCCCGATCGACCGCGCCGGCTTCGTCGGCGCCGACGGCGCCACCCATTGCGGCGCCTTCGACACGACCTTCCTGGCTTCTCTGCCCGGCTTCGTCGTCATGGCCGCCGCCGACGAAGCGGAACTGCGCCACATGGTGCGCACCGCCGCTTCTTATGACGGCGGCCCGATCGCTTTCCGCTATCCGCGCGGCAACGGCGTCGGCGTCGACATGCCGGAGCGCGGCTCGGTGCTCGAAATCGGCAAGGGACGGATCCTGAAGGAAGGGACCAAGGTGGCGCTGCTTTCCTTCGGCACGCGGCTGCAGGATTGCCTGATGGCAGCGGAGGAGCTCGGCGCGGCCGGCCTCTCCACCACCGTTGCCGACGCCCGCTTCGCCAAGCCGCTGGACGAGGATCTCATCCGCCGCCTCGCGCGCTCGCATGAGGTTCTGGTGACGGTGGAGGAGGGCGCTGTCGGCGGCTTCGCCAGCCATGTGCTGCATTTCCTCGCCCATGAAGGCCTGCTGGAAAATGGCCTCAAGGTCCGCCCGCTGATCTTGCCCGACGAGTTCACCGATCACGCCAAGCCGGAAAAAATGTATGCCGACGCGGGCCTCGACGCGGCCGGCATCGTGGGCACGGTCTTTGCCGCGCTCGGCCACGGCGTGCAGGCGCAGCGCGCCTGAATCTAATTC
>NZ_RZSL01000321.1:0-7100 GCF_003997355.1 Mesorhizobium sp. M1E.F.Ca.ET.041.01.1.1
CACCCCGCCGGGCGGCAGTTCGCCGGGGGAACGATATTGCGAAGCGTGGATGCCGAGCGGCTCGCCCTCAGTTGCAAAAGGGATCGACGGCCGGTCGCAATGGCCCGTTGCCACCACAACGGCCTTGGCCGACCAGGCGCCGGCGCTGGTTTCGAGCGCAAAGCCGTCGCCGGTCCGTCTCGAGGAGAAAACCTCGATGCCGCATTCGACCGGCGCCTGCCAGCGCCCCGCATGGGCCTCCAGGCTCGCCACGAAAGCGTGTTTGTCCATGAAGCCGTCCGGATCGTCGCCTTGATAGGGCGAGCCCGGCAGCGCGTTCAGCCAGTTGGGCGTCAGGAGCCTGAGAGAGCGCCAGCTCTGCGAGCGCCAGCGTTCGCCGATGCGGCCGCGCTCCAGCACGGCATGCTCGACGCCGGTCCGGCCGAGGCAATGGCTGAGCGCAAGGCCGGCCTGGCCCGCGCCGACAATGACGACGTCAGCCCGTTTCATGGTTCCGTTCCGCTGGCAGAGGAGGGAAACGGTCCGGACCGGACCGTCTCCACGACCTTCAAAGGGTCACTGGATGGTCTTGATCCCGACCGTGACCGGCACGCCCTTGGTCAGCACGTCGAAGACGGCCGAGCGGGCGCGGGCCTGCTCGACGAGCTGGTTGAGCTTCTCGGCCGGCGCGTCGCCTTCGACCTCGAACGACACCTGGATGTTCTGGAAGCCGTTGCGGACCTCGTCGGAGATGCCGAGGATACCGCGCAGGTCGATGTCGCCGTCGACCGAGCATTTGACCCGGCTGAGCTTGATGCCGCGCGCCGCGGCAATGTTGGCAAGACCCGCCATCAGGCAACTCGCCAGCCCGTGCAGCAGCCATTCCACCGGGGTCGGCGCATTGTCGGCGCCGCAAAGAATGGCGGGATGGTCGCTGTCGGCGTAGTAGGGCTTTTCATGCTTCCGCTCCTGGCCGGCGCCGAAGAAGCCGTGCATCACGCTCTTGCTGTGGGTGCCTTCGATCCATTCGTTATGGGCGCGGAACTGGAACTTCGCCAGCTCCGGCTGGCCGGCCACGAAATTGATCGTCGCAATCAGGTTCGGCGTGTCGACGCCGTTGAGTGGAACGCGTGCAGGTTTGGTGTTGGGTTGCATTTCTCTACTCCCAGGGTTGTTTGCGGCTTGGTTGCCGTGACGCTTTTCTTTGGCGGTCGAGCGTTTGAACGAGAGTGGGTGCCAGCGTGGAATTTTTGATACGCCTACCGTGGAAATTGCGTTGGACATTCCATTTGAGACGAGCGTCCGCCACCGGAATCCAACGCCCGGGAAGCCGGTCGGCGGGCAGGGCCAAACGCGAAAACCCCGGCAATGCCGGGGCTTTTGACAGGCCTTCGAGCCGTTCCGGCCGCCGAAGCGGCCGTCACTCATCCGTGTCGAATTGTCTGTAGCGCACGGAGTACTCTATCTGCGAGCGGCTGATGCCGATGTCCTTCAGCACAAAGTCCGGCATGGCCTGCAGCGCGGCGCGCTCGCTGCGCATCTTCATGGCGCGATAGGCCAGGCTGAGCGCGCGGCCGACGAGGCCGGACAGGCTAAGGCCAGCCCGGCCGGTTTCGCGAGTGGTTCGATCCAAAGTCGTCATTGTCGTCTCCATTGGTTGCGGGCGCGCTTGGTCGCGCGGTCGATGGGGACAATGCAGGATGGGCGAGGGAGCCAGCGTTGGAACCCGCGTCGAAATTGCCGTGGAATCGTGAGTAGGCGAAAGCGGGCGAGCGCGTAATCTCCCCCCTCGAGGGGGAGATGGCCGGCAGGCCAGAGGGGGTCGGTCCGACTGGGCTCGGCCTGCTGCGGCAGATTGAGGTTGGCGTTCCATGCGCAGCGACCCCCTCTGTCGCCTTCGGCGACATCTCCCCCTCAAGGGGGGAGATCAGCAGCTCATTGGACTTGCCCCGGCACAACCCCATATTGAATCTAAGGAGCTTTGAGCGTGAAACTCGCGCGGGTGGCCTTCGTAGCAGCGGCCTTCGTGGCCGCGGCGGTTCTTTTCCCCTTCTCCTCGGCCGGAATGGCGGCGGAGAGGATCGCTCTCAGCATCGCGATCGACGGCGCCATCGGCCCGGCGAGCTCACGCCAGCTCAAGGAGGCGCTCAAGGCCGCGGCCGAGCGCAACGCTGCGGTCCTCATCCTTCAGCTCGACACGCCTGGCGGCCTGGTCACCTCGATGCGCGAGATGATCGCCGACATCCTGGCCTCTCCGATTCCGGTTCTCGGCTATGTCGCGCCGGCCGGCGGCCATGCGGCGAGTGCAGGAACCTATATTCTCTACGCCACCCATGTCGCGGCGATGGCGCCCGGCACCAATCTGGGCGCGGCGACGCCGGTCGAACTCGGCGGGCTGCCCTCGCTTCCCGGCGGCGAGAAGGACATTGCCCCTGGCAAGGACGGGGTCCCTGACAAGGACGGCAAGGACAGCGGGCGGCCGCCGGGCGACGCGATGATGGCCAAGGTGACCAATGACGCGGTGGCGCTGATCCGCTCGCTCGCCGAGCTGCGCGGGCGAAACGGCGACTGGGGCGAGAAGGCCGTGCGCGAGGCGGCGAGCCTTTCGGCAAGTGCTGCGCTGCAGGAACATGTCATCGACTTCGTCGCCCGCGACACGACCGAGCTTTTGCAACTGGCCGACGGCCGCACCGTCGACGTGGCCGGCAAGAAGGAAGTGCTGGCGACAAAGGGCTTGGCTGTCGAGATGCTGGATCCCGGCTGGTTCATCCGGCTTCTCGGCGTCATCACCGATCCGAATGTCGCCGTCCTCCTGATGCTGGTCGGCTTCTACGGCATCGTCTTCGAGGTCACGAGTCCCGGCGCGGTGGCGCCCGGCGTCATCGGCGCCATCTGCATCGTGCTCGCCCTCTATGCCCTCGATCTGCTGCCGATCAACTATACCGGGCTCGTCCTGATGCTGCTCGGCGTCGCCTTCCTCATCGTCGAGGCCTTCAATCCGACGGTGGTGCTGGGGGTCGGAGGCGCGGCCGCGTTCCTGCTCGGTGCGGCCATGCTGCTCAAGGTCGAGGGGCCCGGCTTCGCCATATCGTGGGTGGTCATCGGCCCGGCCACGGCGCTGACGCTGGGGCTCGCGCTGCTTGCCGGCAGCTACCTCTGGGCGGCGCGGCGCAATCCGCCGCGCGTCGGCGGCGAGGCCATGCGCGGCCTGCCGGTGCAGATCCTCGACTGGGAAGGCGGCGAGGGCCATGTGCTGGCGCTCGGCGAACGCTGGCGGGCGAAGGCCGATGGGCCGATCGCGCCGGGAGATCGCGCAGAGGTGACCGCCGTCAGCGACCTCGTGCTGACGGTGCGGCGGCGTGGTGCAGGTTACGACGGGGCAGGAAACGACGGAGCAAAACAATGACGGTCGGTTATGTCGCCTATCTGGTCCTTGCGCTGCTGGTGATCATGTTCCTGTCGGCGGCCATCCGCATCCTGAGGGAATATCAGCGCGGCGTGGTCTTCACGCTCGGCCGCTTCACCGGGGTCAAGGGGCCAGGGCTCATCCTGCTCGTTCCCTTCATCCAGCAGATGGTACGGGTGGACCTGCGCGTGGTGGTGCAGGATGTGCCGCCGCAGGACGTCATCTCGCGCGACAACGTTTCGGTGAAGGTCAACGCCGTGCTCTATTTCCGCATCGTCGACGCCGAGCGGGCCATCATCCAGGTCGAGGATTTCATGACCGCCACCAACCAGCTTGCGCAGACCACGCTGCGCTCGGTGCTCGGCAAGCACGAGCTCGACGAGATGCTGGCCGAGCGCGACAGGCTCAACAGCGACATCCAGGAGATCCTCGACCAGCGCACCGACGCCTGGGGCATCAAGGTCTCCAATGTCGAGATCAAGCATGTCGACTTGAACGAGAGCATGATCCGCGCCATCGCCAAGCAGGCCGAGGCGGAGCGGCTGCGGCGCGCCAAGGTCATCAACGCCGACGGCGAGCAGCAGGCCGCGGCAAAGCTCGTCGAGGCCGGCCGCATGCTGGCGGCCGAGCCGCAGGCCATGCAACTGCGCTATTTCGAGGCCCTGCACGACATCGCCGGCGAGCGCTCCTCGACGGTTGTCTTCCCGCTGCCGGTGGATTTGCTCAGCCAGTTCCTGAAGGGGCAGGGGAAGGGCGGGTAATCTCCCCCCTTGAGGGGGAGATGTCGCCGAAGGCGACAGAGGGGGGCGCCGCGCGTGGAGCGCCAACTTCTTCTTCGTTGCGACAGGGCGCCGGAGCTCCATGTGAGACGACCCCCTCTGGCCTGCCGGCCATCTCCCCCGCAAGGGGGGAGATTGGCAGCTTCACCGCCGCCAGGGCGGTTCCGGCGAAAATCGCTTGCCGATCCAGTCGGCGAAGGCGCGGGTCTTGGCGGCCTGGCCCTTGGCCGAGGGCATGACGACATAGACCGCGCCCTCGTCGGCCAGCGTCCAGTCTTCCAGGATCGGCACCAGCCGGCCGTCGGCGAGCTCGCGCCCGACCAGCCAGTCCGTGCTCATCATCAGGCCGACCCCCTGCACGGCGGCCTCGACCAGCACCTCGGCGTCGTCGCTGACCAGCGGCCCCGAAACCTCGACGCGCACGCGCCGGCCTTCGCGGTCGGTCATCTCCCAGGCCGGAAAGGTCTGGAAGCCGGTGAAGCCGAGACAGGAATGTTCCAGCAGCGCCTGCGGCGTCTCCGGCCGACCCCTTCGGGCGAGGTAGGAGGGGGAGGCGCAGAGCAGCCGGCGCCGCGTCGCCACCTTGCGCGCCACCAGGCGCGAGTCCTCCAGGCTGCCCAGCCGCACGGCAACGTCGAAATTCTCGGCGACGAGATCGGCGAAGCGGTTGGAGAATTCGGCTTCGATGCGCACATTCGGGAACTCGGCGAGGAACTGGGGCAGGAACGGGGCTACCCACATGCGCCCGAACGTGCCGGGCAGCGCCAGCCTCAGCAGCCCGCGCGGCCCGCCGCCGGCATGCGCGGAGGCGGCGGCTTCCGCCTCGTCGACCGAGGCGAGGATGGCGCGTACGCGCACCAGGAATTCCGCACCCGCCTCGGTCAGCGACACGCTGCGCGTCGTGCGGTGCAGCAGCCGCACCCCCAGCCGCTCTTCCAGCGATTGCAGGCGGCGCGACAGGATGGTCGCGTCGCGCCCGACCCGCGCCGCTGCCCTGGTGAAGGAGCGCGCCTCGGCGACAGCCGCGAACGCCGCCATTTCCGCAAGGGCCGCCGGTTCATGGGATTGCTGCATGATTTGCAATACTCAAATGCAGAGACCAAGGATTATCGAGAAATAGCGCAGCAGCTAGGTTCACTCAACCACCAAACGGCCACCCACGGAGTGAACCATGAAAGCCATCGAACTGACCCAACCCAGGCTGGACGCTTTCCGCACCGCCAGCGTCGCCACACCCGAACCGCAGCGCGGCGAGGTGCTGATCCGCCAGCGCGCGGCGAGCCTGAATTTCGTCGATGTCGCGGTGGCGAGCGGCAACTACCCCGGACCGGTCTTCCCGCTCATCCCGGTTGCCGACGGCGCCGGCGAGATCGTCGCGCTCGGCGAGGGCGTGACAAGGTTCGCTGTCGGCGACCGCGTCGTCGCCCACGCCAAGCCGCGCTGGATAGGCGGCCGGCCCCGTCCTTACGAGATGACGCAGATGCGCGGCATTTCGCTGCCCGGATCGCTCGCAGAATATGTCGCGCTGCCGGCCAATTCGGTCGTGCCGGTCCCGGCGCATCTTTCCTTCGAGGCGGCCTCGACGCTGCCCATCGCCGGCACCACCGCCTGGAACGCGCTCCGCGCCGCCGATGTCGGGCCGGGCTCGGTGGTCGTGCTGCTCGGCACCGGCGGCGTCTCGATCTTCACGCTGCAGCTCGCCAAGGCCGCCGGGGCCACCGTCATCATCACCTCGTCTTCGGACGAGAAGCTCGAGCGGGCCAAGGCGCTCGGCGCCGATCACCTCATCAATTACCGCGCGACGCCGGACTGGGACGGCAAGGTGCTGGAACTGACCGGCGGCCTCGGCGCCGACCTCGTCGTCGAGACAGGCGGCACCGCCACCTTCGCGTGTGCCGTCAACGCCACTGCGCCGGGCGGCACGCTGTTCACCATCGGCTTCGTCACCGGCGCCGAGGCGACCGTCAACCTGCTGCCGATCATCATCAAGGCGCTGAAGGTGGTGGGCAACAACACCGGATCGGTCTCCGACCTGCGCGACGCCGCCCGCGCCATCGGCGCCGCCGGCATCGAGCCGGTCGTCGACAAGGTGTTTTCACAGAACGAAGCGACCGAGGCCTACACCCACATGGCCGCCGGCGGGCTGCATTTCGGCAAATTGGTGTTCGGGTTGGAGTGGTAGGGAAGGCACCGACCGTAGGGGATCGGCGGCTCAATCCGCTTCGTCGCCCGAGCCCTTGCCGCAAGCGGCCAGCACCTTGCCGATCGCCGCGCCGGAGCCTTTCAGCGGAAAGCTCGCCTCGCCATATTTGGCAGCGCTGACTGTCGCCTCGCCTTTTCCCCGCAGCAGGGCGAGCAGCGGGTCGGCGGGGCCGGAGAGCTCGGCCGTGAAGTAGTTGTACATCGCTTCAAGGTCGAGCTTCCGCGTCACGATCTTGCCGCCGGCCTTGAAGGTGAAGGAGGCGTTGATGCCGGGCTCGAGTTGCCCGCCCGCGGCGCCGATATCATAGCTCAGTACTGGCTTGGCAAAGCAAGTCAGCATCAGATGCGCATCGCCCTTCGGCCCGCCGCAGACCGAAGCCGTCATCACGCTGCCGCCTTCGTCCTCCTCCATCTTGGCGGACCAGGCGCAGGAGGCGGCGTGAGCGGGGAGGGTGGTTGCAAGCGCCAGGATGATGGTTGCCGCTATGCTCTTCATGATGCTTCCCTCAGCATAGCGCAATCATACAGAGATTGGCGAAAGCGAGCGAGCGATTGATCTCCCCCGCAAGGGAGGAGATCGGCAGTTTCTACGCCGCCCCTAAATCAACTTCTCCAGCGTTATCGGCAGATCCCGCACCCGCTTCCCCGTCGCGTGGAACACCGCGTTGGCAATCGCGGGCGCGATGCCGACGATTGCCAGTTCGCCCACGCCCTTGCCGCCGAGGGCGGAGGAA
>NZ_RZSL01000322.1:0-7078 GCF_003997355.1 Mesorhizobium sp. M1E.F.Ca.ET.041.01.1.1
TGCCGACACCAGCCCGGTGAAGGGCCAGATAGCTGTTGTCGAGCCGGACGGCGTGACGCTGAAGGTGGCCGAAGATTCGCCGGCCTCGGCGCTCGCCGGCGCGCCGAAATTCGTCAATGACGGCGCGATCACGCCGGACTTCTACGCCGTCAACACCATGCAGCCGCCTTACCAGCCGAGCGCCAACAAGCCGGCAGAGGGCGGCGACAAGGCGCTGGCCGATCCGGCGCAGCCGACCACGCTGCCGCCGCAGCACGACATCACCATCGGGGATCTGCTTTCGCTGAAGAGCGTGAGTTGGGCCTGGTACGCCGGTGCCTGGCAGGCGACGCTCGACGGCAAGAACGCGACGGCGCTGCCGAACTTCCAGTTTCACCACCAGCCCTTCAACTATTTCGCGGCCTATGCGCCGGGCACGGCCGCGCGGGCCGAACATATCAAGGACGGCGGCCTCGATGGCACCGAGTTCATCAAGGCGATCGACGACGGCAAGCTGCCGGCCGTCACCTTCTACAAGCCGCAGGGCAATTTGAACGAGCATGGCGGCTACGCCGACGTGACCTCCGGCGACAAGCACCTTGCCGATATCGTCGCGCATCTGGAGAAGAGCCCGCAATGGGCGCATATGCTGGTCGTCGTCACCTATGACGAGAATGGCGGCTTCTGGGACCATGTCGCGCCGCCCAAGGCCGATCGTTGGGGCCCGGGCAACCGCGTCCCGGCCCTCATCATCTCGCCCTATGCCAAGATGGGCACGGTCGACCACACGCAGTATGATACTACCTCGATCCTGCGCTTCATCACCGCCCGCTACGACCTGCCGGTGCTGCCCGGCCTCATCGCCCGCGACAAGGCGCTGCGCAACAACGACCAGCCGCCGATGGGCGATCTGACGGCGGCGCTCGATCTGACGAAGTAGCGCGTCTGGGTTGAGTTTCCTCGCCCCCACGAAGTGGGGAGAGGTGGCTCGGCGAAGCCGAGACGGAGAGGGGGAGCGCCCTACGAAGGCCCCCGCTCCGGCCGCTTCGCGGCCACCTCTCCCCTGCTTTCGCGGGCGAGGAAATGGCCTTCCGCGATTGCCCTGACGAATTCCCGTCCGCTATTGATGGCTCTTCAGCCAGATCGGACGAAGGACATTCGATGAGCGAGCTAAAAATCAGAACTCGTGCGACCGGTGCACTCGCCATCCTGCCGCCGGGCGGCCTGCCGGCGGTGACGACGCCGACCGGTGGCACTGTCGACGTGGTGACCTCGGTCAGTGCGCCGGGCTTCAACCCGCTCGACCTGCTCTATGCTTCCTTGGCTGCCTGCATGGTGCTGAGCGCGCGCATCGCGGCGAACCGCCTCGGCGTCGCCGACCGGCTTGGCGAGGTGAGGGCGGATGTCAGCGGCGAGAAGGCGAAGGACGAGCCCTCGCGGGTCGTCACATTCACCATCCAGCTGGAGATCTCCGGCGATCTCGACGCGGCCACCAAGCAGCGCATCGTCGAGGATGCCGAGACGATCTGCACCGTCTCCAACACACTGCGCGGCGCGCCCGCGCTTAACGCGATGCTGGGGTGAGGGGCACCCAGTGGCGCATCTTTCCCCGATCGACTACGCGACCGCCTCTGAAGAAATCCGCGCCGAGCATGACCGGGAGCTCGCGCTGCGCGGCCGCATGACCAACATGAAGCGCATCCTGCTGCACTCGCCGGCAGCCCACCGCATCTACGCCGAGTGGTTCACGCTGCGCGATCTCTTGCGGCCCACGCTCGACGACCGCGCTATCTGGCTGTTCTCGAAGGCGATCGCCGAGACGATGCGCGCCGAAATCCCGGTCACCTTCTTCCGCCGCGCGCTGATCCACAATGGCCTCGATCCGGAAGCGATCATGCCGTCCGCCGACGAGGCATTGTTGATCTCCTTCGGCAATGCCATTGCCGCTGACGCCAACGACATTCCGGACGAAATTTGGACCGCACTCAAGACGCGCTACGACGAGACGCTGCTCGTCAACCTCGTCGCCTTCGCCGGCATCATGGTGGCGACGTGCGTTTTCACCAATGCGGTAAAGGTGGATCTTGATCCGGAGCTCGAAGGCTATCGGAGGCGGTGAGTCGCGGCTTCCCCTTCTCCCCCTGTGGGAGAAGGTGGATCGGCGCGATAGCGCCGAGACGGATGAGGGGTGTTCCAGCCGGGCGATAGGCTTGAAATCGCCACCGCTTCACTCCTTCCAATCCTCCTCATCCGTCGCCTTCGGCGACAGCTTCTCCCACAAGGGGGGAGGGGAAACCCGCGCCCATCTCCGCAGGAATCGGGTGGCCGCGACATCGCCTCCGCCCCACTTTGATCACATCAAAGGAGGCGACCATTACCATCCACTCCCTGAACACGAAGCGCACCAGCCGCTCAGCCGAATCCCGCGTCGCCGCGCAGAACTGGCGCGCTCTGGTCTCGGAGCTCAACACCCACGGCTCAGCCGTCATGCCCGGCCTGCTGTCGCCCGAGGAATGCGCCGAAATCGCCGCGCTCTATCCGCACGAGGAGCATTTCCGCAGCCATGTGGTGATGGCCCGCCATGGCTTCGGCAAGGGCGAGTACCGCTATTTCCGCTATCCGCTCCCCGATCTGATCGAAGGCCTGCGCACCGCACTCTATCCACGGCTCGCCACGGTCGCCAACGACTGGAACGAGAAGATGGGTGCCGCCCTTCGCTACCCTTCCGACCACGCCGCCTTCCTCAAGCGCTGCCATGACGAGGGCCAGACCAAGCCGACGCCGCTGCTCTTGCAATACGGCCCCGGCGACTTCAACTGCCTGCATCAGGACCTCTACGGCGCGCTCGCCTTTCCGCTGCAGGTGGCGATCCTTCTGTCCCAGCCCGGCGAGGATTTCGAAGGCGGCGAGTTCGTGCTGACCGAACAGCGCCCGCGCATGCAGAGCCGCGCCGAGGTGGTGCCATTGAGGAAAGGCGATGCGGTGATCTTCGCCGTGCACAACCGTCCAGTACAGGGCACGAAAGGGTACTATCGCGTCAACCTCCGCCACGGCGTCAGCCGCCTGCGCTCGGGGCGGCGGCATACGGTGGGGATCATTTTTCACGACGCCAAGTAGGGCGCGGCTGATCTCCCCCCTCGAGGGGGAGATGTCGCCAAAGGCGACAGAGGGGGTCGCCGCGCGTGGAGCGCCAGCCTCTTATCCGCTTCGACAAAACGTCGGCACTCTAAGTGAGACGACCCCCTCTGGCCTGCCGGCCATCTCCCCCTCAAGGGGGGAGATCACCTCATCTGCGGCGTTTGCGCTCTTTCCTCCGCTCCCTCATTCGCGTATGCCCCGGGCAAATCCCGCCATCTCAGCGCATCTACCCGGACCGTCCCATGATCCGCCTCGAAAACATCGGCAAGCAGAACGGCCGTCAGATCGTCTTCATCGAAGCCTCGGCCGCCTTGCTGAAGGGCGAGAAGATCGGACTCGTCGGCCCGAATGGCGCCGGCAAGACGACGCTGTTCCGCATGATCATCGGTGAGGAACAGCCCGACGAGGGGCAGGTCTCGATCGATCGCGGCGTGACCATCGGCTATTTCAGCCAGGATGTCGGCGACATGGGGGGATTGAGCGCCGTCGCCGAGGTGATGGAGGGCGCCGGCCCGGTGAGCGCGGTCGCCGCCGAGATGCGCGAACTCGAGCATGCGATGGGCGATCCTGAGCGCGCCGACGAGATGGACGAAATCATCGAGCGCTACGGCGAGTTGCAGCACCGCTTCGAGGAGCTCGATGGCTATGCGCTGGACGGCCGCGCCCGCGAGGTGCTGGACGGCCTGGGCTTCAGCCAGGAGATGATGGACGGCGACGTCGCAAAACTCTCCGGCGGCTGGAAGATGCGCGTCGCGCTCGCCCGCATCCTTTTGATGCGGCCCGACGTCATGTTGCTCGACGAGCCGAGCAACCACCTCGACCTCGAAAGCCTGATCTGGCTCGAAAAATTCCTCAAGGATTACGACGGCGCGCTGCTGATGACCTCGCACGACCGCGAGTTCATGAACCGCATCGTCTCCAAGGTGATCGAGATCGACGCCGGCGCGCTCACCTCCTATTCCGGCAATTACGAATTCTACCAGGAGCAGCGGGCGCTTGCCGACAAGCAGCTTCAGGCACAGTTCGAGCGCCAGCAGGCGATGCTTGCCAAGGAGATCGCTTTCATCGAGCGCTTCAAGGCGCGCGCCTCGCACGCGGCGCAAGTGCAGAGCCGGGTGAAGAAGCTCGACAAGATCGACCGCGTCGAGCCGCCGAAGCGGCGCCAGACGGTGGCCTTCGAGTTCCAGCCGGCGCCGCGCTGCGGCGAGGACGTGGCGACGCTGAAGGGTATCCATAAGAGCTATGGCAGCCGCACCATCTATGCCGGCCTCGACTTCCAGGTGCGCCGGCGCGAGCGCTGGTGCGTGATGGGCGTCAACGGCGCCGGCAAGTCGACGCTTCTGAAGCTGGTCGCCGGCGCCTCCGAGCCGGACCAGGGCACCGTCGCGCGGGGCCCGAGCGTCAAGATGGGCTATTTCGCCCAGCACGCCATGGAGCTGCTCGACGGCGAGCGCACCGTTTTCCAGACGTTGGAAGACAATTTCCCGCAGGCCGGCCAGGCGCCGCTCAGGGCTTTGGCCGGCTGTTTCGGCTTTTCCGGCGACGAGATCGAGAAGAAGTGCCGCGTGCTCTCAGGCGGCGAGAAGGCCCGCCTTGTGATGGCGCTGATGCTGTTCGATCCGCCCAACCTCCTGGTGCTCGACGAGCCGACCAACCATCTCGACATAGCGACCAAGCAGATGCTGATCGAGGCGCTCTCGCAGTACGAAGGCACGATGCTCTTCGTCTCGCACGACCGCCACTTCCTGGCCGCGCTCTCCAACCGTGTGCTGGAGCTCACCCCCGACGGCATCCACACCTATGGCGGCGGCTATACGGAGTATGTCGCCCGCACCGGCCAGGAAGCGCCGGGGCTGAGAGGGTAGAGGAAGGCTGCTCGCCTTAGTGGAATTCAGCCGGCGCCCGGACGGGGAACGTTGCCCCATTGATCGTCGATCAGTCGTGATGTGTTTTTCGTTTGTCAGGCTCCGTCGTTTGAAGGGGTGCCCGCGAGGCCGAAGAGGCACTTATCGGGCTTGAAAAAAGTGACGCTGGCGGAACATCGCGCAAGCGTCTGGAAACCCACGATAACCTTAATTTTTGTTTGTCTCGCGGAGGCTTCCCGTACGGATTGTAAAGGGATAGATTAGCAATTCATTAAGTATTCGGCGGGAGTGAGCGTAAGAGGTGTAGCGTTATGAATTTCAAATCCCTGATCAAGCGTGCCGAAAACGTAGACAAGGAATTTCAAGAGCTCCAGTCGGATCTGGCCGAGGCCTTCGAGGAATGTCTCGCGTCTGACGAACAGACGTCCTTGGAGGACGATACGGTCGCCGGGGAGGAGCTGGCGGCAAGCGATGAGGGTCCGCCGCCCGAAGGCCAGCCGGAGCCGGCGGCATCTCGGCTGACGCCGCATACCCAGACGCGGCTGGCCGCGCTGGAGGCTGTCGCCGGGCTTTTCCGTGACGGACAGGGCCATCTCGAGGAAATCGAGGCGAGGCTGGGCGAGATCGCCACCGCGCACCAGATGACGCGCGAGATCCTGAATGTCCTGCATCGCGATGCGCTCCGCGCCAATGAGCTGGAGCTGGCAAATGCGGCTCTGGGCGCCGAACACAAGACCATGTCGGAACAATTGCTCGACGCCGCCAGGAAGCAGCGCGAACGCGACGGCGCGGCCGAAGCCTGGCAACAGCGCGAGGCAAGCCTTGTCCAGGACCGGGAGTCGCTGCGCGAGGCGCTTGCGGCGGTGCGGCTCGAAACGGTCGAGATGGGCAATGAGAGCGCCAAGCGCGAGGCGGAGTTCGGCGAGATCGTCAAGTCGCTGGCCGCCAAGACCGTCGAGGCCGACAGGCGCGCCGCCGAGAACAAGCTGTTGCGCGAAAAGCAGGTCGGCCTTTCCGTCGAGTTGGAGCAGGCGCAGAAGCGCGAGGCGGAGGCCCGGCACAAGTTCGACGAGTTCGCCGCAACCCATGCCAACGAAACGGCGCGCGTCGCCGACCTGATGGCCCAACTCGGCAGGCACGAGAAGGAAGAGGCCCGGCTGCAGAAGTCGCTGGAGACGACGCAGGCCAAGCTTGCCGAGGTAACCGAGGCGGCCCGCATTGCCGAAAGCGATGGCGCGGCCGAGCTCGCGCGGAGCCATGCCGAGAACCGCGGATTGCGTTCCGAGATCCAGGAACTACAAACCCGCCTCGAGCAGGCCTCGAACGACCAGAGCGAAGCCTCGACCGAGATGACCAGGCTCAAGGTTCAGTTGAACGATGCCGTGACCGAACGGCAGATCGCGGAAGAAAGGCTGGCCGTTCTCAGGGACGAAAGCGAAATCGACAAGAAGAACCTGTCGGTCGCCAGCACCAATCTCTCGCAGCTCACCTTGCAGCAGGCGTCCGACCAGATCCAGCTCGATATCCAGAAGCAGGAATGCGAGGACCTGCGAGCCGAGATCGTGACGCTGAACGCCCGCATCAAGGAGCTATTGCCCTACGAGCGGCTGCACAGGGTGACGGATGCGAGGTCGCGCAGCGACGTTGCGCCTCCCGCGAACGGCATCATCGCGGAAGTGGCGCGTCCCACCGCCCGGCGCACGCCTCGGCGCAACCTGCGTCTCAACGCGGGCTGAGATCAGAGCAATTCCGGGAAAGTGTGTAACGGTTTCCGGAATTGCGCAAAAACAAATAGTTATAGCTACTTGCCGGCCATATGGTCGGCAAGCTCCTGCGCCTGAGCAAGCAGCGCCGGGAAGGTCGGGTCGTCCGGCAGGCGCTCGCCCATGCAGGCGCGATAGTCGCCGTCGCCTTTTTCCCAGGCGGCGTTGGCGGAATCATAGGCCTGCTGGTCCTTGAGGTCCGAACCCTGATATTCCTGCTGGAATTTCTGCGCGGTGGCATCCGCCGCGGTCCACAAGGCCTCGCAGGCCGCAATCTTTGGAACGGCAGGAGCCGCCGGCGCCTCGGCGATCAGGACGCGATCGCCCTTGACG
>NZ_RZSL01000323.1:0-7048 GCF_003997355.1 Mesorhizobium sp. M1E.F.Ca.ET.041.01.1.1
TTCGAGGCTGAGGCGGGTTGCCGGCGCGATGCGCAGCGGCGAAAGCGGCGGGGGCGCAAGCAGCGCCTCCTCCTCGCCGAAGGCTACGATGCGGTCGCCATGGAAGCGCGCCGCCGCCCAGGCGGCCCCCGGCGTGGAAGCAAGGCCGGCGCGGACGTCGAAACCCTGCTGGAAGAAGCGGGTGAGGATCTCGTCCTGCATGGCGCGCTCGCCGCCGAACAGATGCGTGCAGCCGGTGACGTCGAGGAACAGTCCGTCCTCGCCATCGATCGCCACCAGCGGCGTGTAGCGGTCGCACCAGTCGGCAAGGCCCTCGAGCAGGCGGCGGTCGGCTTCCGCGTCGGCCTCCACCACGTCGATCGAAGGATGCATGGCGCGCGCGTCGGCAATGCCCATGCCGCGCTTCAATTTGAGCGCCTCAGCCCGCTCGTCGAGGGCCGCGATGCGCTGGGCGTTGCTGTCGCGATGGCTGATCACAAGTGGTGGGTGAGGCGGGGGCAGGTGATGCGACGGCCGGGAACGCCAGGACCGCCCCAGACGCTGGCGCAGGATCCGCTCCGCGCACAGGTACGGGAACCACAGCGACAGGATTCTCTGCCCGCTCTTCCTGGGGCCTTCTTTCCGCAAAAGCGTGCTCATCGGGGTTCCACTCCAGTGTGAATTGTCCGGGCAGGGCCGTGCGGCTCTTGCCGATATCGACGGTGAAGGCGGGGCGGCCGATCGAGCCGGCGAGCGGGCCGGCGACCGTCTTGCGGCTCGCCGCCGGCGCTGCCGAGACGACGAGGCGCACCGGCGCGGCGGTGGGCTCGGCCTCGCCGGCCTGGCGCAAAAGCAGCACCGGCCGGCCGGCATTCTGAGCCCGGGCGTGCAGGCGGCGCGTGGCGGTGAGGTCGAGAAGCCGCGGGCTGCCGCGGATCTCGAGCATGACGGCGGCGAAGGCCGTCATGCGGGCGGCCTCCTCGGCGATCCACAGCGCGTCCAAGAGCTTCGGCGCTTCGGAAAACAGCAATTGCTCCGGCTCGATGCCGAAGAGGGCATGGAGCCCGCTCGCATAGGGAAAGCCGGCCTCGCGGAAGATCTCGGCGGTGCCGACCCAGAGGATCGGCAGGCCCTGCTTTTCTCTGAGGATCAGGCTGGCGAGCGACAGCGCGAAGCCGGCGACGGCACCGGCATCGCGGGTCTCCAACCCATGGATTTCGCTGAGCGCCGCCTTCGGCAGGCCGCCGCCGAGGGCTGTGTCGAGGCGTTCGATGCCGGTGTGCAGGAAGGCATCCTGCGGCGCCACGGCGAGGCCACGCCGGACGATGTTGGTCCCGGGGGTGATGTCCAATCCGGCGGCATCGATGGACGCGCTCCGCGCCGGCGCTTCCAGGCGCTCGGGCAGCGTTCCCTCGATCTTCGCGATCTGGCGGCGCAGGGCAAAAACAGTGTCCCGCGCCACGGCGCTCATCGCCATGACGTTCACTTCCGGCAGCAATTGTTCCTGTTATGTTCTTATAGATTCCAGAGGGCCTTGAAAGAGTCAAGCGGAGTCACAAGGAATTTATTCCTTTGCCCTTTGCCCTCCAAGTAGCCTGCCTGCCGGCTCATTTGCCTCAATCGGCGCGAAAGCCTATATGCCGGGATCAAAGGAAACCTTATGGCCCGCATCTACAAGACCCGCACCTGGCACGATCAGCTCTCGCCATCGATGGAGGAAATGGAGCTTCTGGCGCTGGAGGCCTATGCCCATCTGCCGGAAGAGTTCCGCCAGCTCACCGGCGACATCGTCATCCAGATCGCCGATTTTCCGACGGACGAGATCATGGACGACCTGTCGCTGGAAACGCCCTTCGACCTGCTCGGCCTGTTCGAGGGGCGCGGCATCGCCGAGCGCTGGAACCCGCAGACCGGCGAAGGACCGAACCGCATCACGCTCTATCGCCGCGCCATCCTCGACTACTGGGCCGAGAATGACGAGACGCTGGGCGACATCGTCACCCATGTGCTGATCCACGAGATCGGCCACCATTTCGGCCTGTCAGACGACGACATGGAGCGGATCGAGGAAGCGGCCGAACAGACGGCGGCGGGGTGAACACCCTTCGTCCTAGGGCAGAGCGACGCGAAGCGGAGCGCAGACCTAGGATCCTGTGCCTCAGAACGCCACTGCAGTGTAGAAATCCGAAATGCTGGCGGGACAGCACCCCCCTCTGTCCTGCCGGACATCTCCCCCGCAAGGGGGGAGATTGGCAGCCTCGTCGGCGGCGCTCTTCCTCCAACGTAGGCGATTGGCGAAAGCGGCAGTGACGTCTGATCTCCCCCCTTGCGGGGGAGATGGCCGGCAGGCCAGAGGGGGGTGTGAAGGAACGCGGCGTCACAGTTCCTTTTCTTATCGCCTAATCTCAAGGCTTTCGATCCTTGCTCCGCCTTAGGACGAAGTGAGAGGGGCGCCGCTCCATCCCTACCAATCGCCGAGCTTGGTGTCGGCGGTGTATTCCTGGCCTTCGACGTCCTTTACCACGGCCTGGCCGCAGCGCATCGACTTGGTCGTCTTGTCATAGGCATAGGTCGGCGAGCCGAACAGGTGCCAGCCCTTGTTAAGGGCAGCCGTCACCTTGTGGCAGAAGGTGGCGTCGTCCGGACCGGACAGAAAGCGGTAAAGTTTCATGTTTTCGACCCTGTCATGACCAATGTCTGTCTATGAACTATGAACGTCGCCCGCTGCACTTTTGGGCGACATTCTATTCCTTTGTTTTGACGCAACTCCGGACGGAAAACCGCTACGCACTTTTCCTGGAATTGCTCCAGCGCATCATGCGCCGATGATTGCGGCCTTCGCCAGAAGTTTCTCGGCCTCGGCCAGATGCAGCCGCTCGACCATGCGGCCGTCCAGCGCAATGACGCCCTTGCCGGCATTTTCGGGCCGCGAGAACGCATCCCGGATCGCGCGCGCCACGGCCAGCGCCTCCGGCGCCGGCGAAAAGGCGCGGTTCGCCGGCTCGATCTGGGCGGGGTGGATCAGCGACTTGCCATCAAAACCCATGGCGGCGGCCTCGGCGCATTCGCGGGCAAAGCCGTCGAGGTCGCGGAAATCATTGGCGACGCCGTCGATCACGTCGAGGCCGCCGGCGCGGGCGGCGAGCACAAGCTGCATCAGCCAAGGCATGAGATAACGCCGGTCGGGCGTTGCCAAAATGCCCGTCGCTTTCACCAGGTCGTTCGTTCCGGCAACGAAACAAGCCAAGCGGGAAGCCGGGTCGCGACCAAGTTCGGCGATGGGGCCGATGTTGAGCAGCGCCTTGGGCGTTTCGATCATCGCCCACAGCTTCACCGTGTCGGGCGCGAAATTGTCGTCGAGCAGGTCGCCGGCCTCGAGGATGTCGCGCGGTGTGCCGATCTTGGGCAGGAGAATACCGTCCGGCCCGGCCTTGGCGACGGCCAGCAGGTCGTCGATGCCCCATTCGGATCCGAGCGGATTGATGCGAACCACAATCTCGCAGCGCCGCTGCGGACGCGCGGCGAGGATGCCTGCAACTTTGTCGCGGGCTGAAACCTTGTCGGCGGGCGCGACGCCATCCTCGAGGTCGATGATCACGGCATCGCAGGCAAGCGAGGCGATCTTGGCGAGCGCCCGCTCGTTGGAGGCGGGCATGTAAAGCACCGAGCGGCGCGGGCGGTAGGGGTCACTGGTCATGATCGATCTATGCCGATTGGAGCGGGGCGAGGCAAGGCGCGGAGTAATCTCCCCCCTCGAGGGGGGAGATAGCGCCAGCGCCCTGCACGAAAACTGCAAATCCTTGCGGAAAACCTCCTCCAATCCGCCCCGCGCTTTCCGCAGCCGCCGGCGAAACGGGCGGCATGCGAACACTTCACAAATCCCGCTGGTCCCTGCCCCGGCGCCTCCGCAACGAAGGCTGGTGGCTCGCCGAGCCGCAAAGGGTTCGCCCCACGGCGACGTTGCTGGCCTTTGTGCCGAGATCGCGGCGGATCGTTCGGAAGGCCAGGAAAGCCCGGCCATGACGGGCGCGCGCCGCCCGGGAAAACCGGTGCGCCTGGAATTTTCGCGACTGGCAATTGCGCCGCCGCACTCTCGACAAGCGCGGCGCGCTTGCTAATCCTGCCGTCACCAAACCCCATTCGCCGGACCTTTGATCCATGCCACACAATATCCTCGTCGCCGACGACGATCCGCATATCCGCGAGATCATCTGCTTCGCGCTGGAAAAGGCCGGCATGAAGACGGCTGCCGTGGCCGACGGCGCCGCCGCGCTGCAGGCCGTCGAGCGCCGCGCGCCCGACCTCATCGTGCTCGACATCGGCATGCCGGAGATGGACGGGCTGGAAGTGTGCCGGCGGCTCCGGCAACGCTCCGACGTGCCGGTGCTGTTCCTGTCGGCGCGCGACGAAGAAATCGACCGCATCCTGGGGCTGGAGATGGGCGGCGACGACTATGTGACGAAGCCGTTCAGCCCGCGCGAGCTGGTCGCCCGCGTCAACGTCATCCTGCGGCGCGCCCGCCCGGTGGCGGTGGAGGAAGAAGCGGACGGCCGGCAGTTCGCGCATGGCAAGCTCATGCTGGTGCCGGCCAGCCATGCGGGGAGTTTTGAAGGCAAGCCGCTCACCTTAACGGCGATCGAGTTCGCGATTCTGAAAGGCTTTCTCGCCCGGCCGCAGCATGTGCTTGGCCGCGACGTGGTGATGGCCAACGCCTATGCCTCCAACATCCACGTCTCGGAACGCACCGTCGACAGCCATATCCGCAACATCCGCGCCAAGCTGGCGGCGGTCGGCTGCGTGGATGCAATCGCGACCGTGCATGGCGTCGGCTTCCGGCTCGGCCGATGCGGTGGTTGAGCAAGGAAAGATGGCGGCCGCGGCTCGCCACCGTCGTCGTCGCCATCCTGATCGTGGTGATGGCGCTGCCGCTTGTCGGGCTGTTCTTCTTCCGGCTCTATGAGAACCAGCTGATCCGCCAGACCGAGGGCGAGCTCATCGCGCAGGGCGCGGTCGTCGCAGCAGTTTATGCCGACGCTGTGCGCGCGGCCGACATTGCCCCGGAACGGTTGGGGGCGCCGATCTCGGCTGATCCTGCAAGGGACAGCAACTATCCCTACCAGCCGATCGAGCCGCAGCTCGATCTGGCTTCCGATGATGTCATGCCGTCGCGGCCGGCGGCGCTTCCGGCGACCGCCGATCCGGCCTTCGCCGCGATCGGTGCGCGGCTTAACGGCATCCTCGACGAGACGCAGAAGACGACGCTCGCCGGCTTTCGCCTGCTTGATCCGCATGGCGTGGTCATTGCCGGCGGCGACGAATTGGGCTTGTCGCTCGGCAAGGTCGAGGAGGTAGGGAGGGCGCTCTCCGGCGTCTATGCCAGCGAGCTCCGCTTAAGGATCCCCGACCAGCCGCCGCCGCCGCTCTATTCGGTGAGCCGCGGCACCAAGGTGCGCGTCTTCGTCGCCCTGCCGGTCGAGGTCGAAGGCCGAGTCGCCGGCGTGGTCTATCTGTCGCGGACGCCGAACAACATCGTCAAGCATCTCTATGGCGAGCGCGGCAAGGTCACGCTTGCGGCAATCGCGATTCTCGGCGGCACGCTGCTGATCGCGCTGGTGTTCATCCGCACCGTCAGCCGGCCGATCTATGCGCTGATCGAGCGGACAAAGCGCATCGCCGCCGGCGATCGCGAGGCGATCAGGCCGCTCGATCATCACGGCACGCGCGAGATGGCGGAATTGTCGGCCGCTTTCCTCGACATGGCGCAAAAACTGCAGGCGCGCTCCGACAGCATCCAGACCTTCGCCACCCATGTCTCGCACGAGCTGAAATCGCCGCTGACGGCGATCCAGGGCGCTGCGGAGCTTCTCAGGGACTCCGGCGGGACAGGCTGGTTGACAGCGAGCGCGGCACGCGCTTCGAGATCAATTTGCCGGTCGCGTGAGGACCGGGTGGATCGGAGAAAGAAGTGCGCTACGACATCATCATCATCGGCGGAGCCATCGTCGGTTCCTCGGTCGCCTACTATCTGCGCGAAGAGGGCTTTACCGGCTCCATCGCGCTGATCGAGCGCGATCCGCAATTCTCCCATGCGGCGACGACGCTGTCCTGCGCCTCCATCCGCCAGCAATTCTCGATCCCGGAAAACATCCGCCTGTCGCAGTTCACGCTGAAACTGTTCCGGCGGCTGAAGGAGACTTTCGGCGCCGATGCCGACATCGGTTTTCGCGAAGGCGGTTATCTGATCCTCGCCGGCGAGGCCGGGCTGCCGATTCTGAAGGCCAACCACGAGGCGCAGATCGCCGAGGGCGCCGATATCGTGCTGGAGGACGCCGACCAACTCACGCGCCGCTTCCCCTGGCTGTCGGCCGAGGGTATTTCAGCCGGTGCCTATGGCCGCAGCGGCGAAGGCTGGTTCGACGCGCATGCGATGCTGACGCTGTTCCGCAAGGCGCTGCGCGAGAAAAACATCGACTTCATCACCGCCTCGGTCACCGGCATTGCGCGCGAAGGCAATCGCGTCGCGAGCGTGAGCCTCGACAATGGCGAGGCGCTTGAAGCCGGCATTATTGTCAACGCCGCCGGCCCGAACGCCGGCAAGGTCGCCGCTTTTGCCGGGCTCGAGCTGCCGGTCGAGCCGCGCAAGCGCAACGTCTTCGTCTTCGAGGCGCGCGAGAAATACGCCGACATGCCGCTGCTGGTCGATCCCTCCGGCATCTATGTGCGGCCGGAAGGCTCGGTCTACATCACCGGCGGCGCCGAACCGGAGGAAGGCGATCACGCACCCAATCCCAAAGATTTCGAGGTCGAGTGGCCGCTGTTCGAAGAGGTGATCTGGCCGGTACTCGCCACCCGCATCCCCGCCTTCGAGGCGATCAAGCCGACGCGCGCCTGGGTCGGGCATTACGATTACAACACGCTCGACCAGAACGCGGTGATCGGGCCGCATCCGGAGGTCGAAAACTTCCTCTTCGCCAACGGCTTCTCCGGCCACGGCCTGCAGCAGGCGCCGGCGGTCGGCAAGGCGCTCTCCGAGCTCATCGTCCATGGCGAGTATCGCACGATCGACTGC
>NZ_RZSL01000324.1:0-7014 GCF_003997355.1 Mesorhizobium sp. M1E.F.Ca.ET.041.01.1.1
CCATGCCCGGCTTGGAGGCGGCCGGGCCGATATTCCCCAGCCCGAGCACCGCCGAGCCGTTGGAGACGACGCCGACGAGATTGGCGCGCGCCGTGTAGTCGGCGGCGGTCGCCGGGTCGTCGCGGATCTCGAGGCAGGGCGCGGCGACGCCAGGCGAATAGGCGAGCGCGAGATCGCGTTGGTTGCCGAGCGGCTTCGTCGCCTGGATTTCGAGCTTTCCGGGCGTGGGGTACTTGTGGAAGAAGAGCGCGGCCTCGTCGAGGTCCGACCTGGCCGTTTTCTTGCTCTCGCCGTCCATCGCGGCCCCTCCTGTGCTTCCTGCTTTCGAGCCTTTTAGAGCAATTCCAGGAAAAGTGTGAAACGGTTTTCCGTCCGGAATTGCGTGAGGCAGATACATGCGGCGACGATTCTTCGCGGCGCCAAATCACGGTATCGGCGTTCTCATTGCTTAAGCTAAAATAATCGAGTTATTTCAGTCTGTTGTAACAAGACTCTCGAGTTCTGTCGGCGGCCGCGAGCTGACTCAGTCAGAACGCGCTGACGTAGAGGCCTCCGTCGACCGGGATGTTCTGGCCAGTGAGGTAGCCGGCATGGACCGAGCACAAGAAGGCGCAGATCTGGCCGAATTCCTCCGGCGTGCCGAGGCGCTTGGCCGGCACATCGGCGCTGATGCGGGCCTTGCGCGCCGCCGCCGCCGCCGGGTCTTCCGGCGTGCCTGCCTCTTCCGGGCCGCGCAGCCGGTCGGTGTCGTGCTTGCCGGGCAGGAGGCTGTTGATGGTCACGTTGCGGTCGATCACCGTGCGCGCCACGCCGGCAAGGAAAGAGGTCAGGCCGGCGCGGGCGCCCGACGACAGGTCGAGACCAGGGATCGGCACATAGACCGACAGCGAGGTGATGTTGACGATGCGGCCGAAGCCGCGCTTTGCCATGCCGTCTATGACCGCCTGGATCAGCTCGATCGGCGTCACCATGTTCTGCGTCACGCCTTCGAGGATCTTGCTGCGGTCGAGCTCGCGGAAATCGCGCCGCGGCGGGCCGCCATTGTTGTTGACCAGGATGTCGGGGTCGGGGCAGGCGGCGAGGATCGCCCCCTGCACGTCGGGCTTCGAGACGTCGCCGGCGATCTCGATCACCTTGACGCCGTATTTCTCGCGGATCTCCGCGGCGGTTTTCGCCAAAAGCTCGGCGTTGCGGCCATTGACGACGAGGTCGACGCCGGCTTCGGCGAGCGCAATCGCGCAGCCGCGCCCCAGTCCCTTGCTCGAGGCGCAGACGATGGCCTTCTTTCCGCGAATACCGAGATCCATGGTGATTTCTCCTTTTTCGAGGGCGGCAAGCTAGCGCCTGGGCTGGACCAACCGCAACCGTCATACGGTTGTTGCATGAATCGAGGCATAGGCACGCGAAAGAAAGGTGGAAATCGCGATGTCCGGTCCAGAACCCCGCACTTTCCGAACCATGTTCATTTCCGACGTGCATCTCGGGTCGAAGGCGGCCAAGGCCGATTTCCTGATCGATTTCCTGCGCTACCACGATGCCGATACCATCTATCTGGTCGGCGACATCGTCGACGGCTGGCGCCTGCGGCGCAACTGGCATTGGCCGCAGAGCCACAACGACGTCGTGCAGAAATTGCTGCGCAAAGCGCGCAAGGGCGCCTCGATCACCTACATCGCCGGCAACCACGACGAATTCGCCCGCCAGTTCCAGGGCGTGCATTTCGGCGGCATCGTCGTTGCCGACCGCGCGGTCCACGAGACGGCCGACGGCAGGCGGCTGCTCGTCATCCATGGCGACCAGTTCGACACGGTGGTGCACAACCAGCGCTGGCTCGCCTATCTCGGCGACTATGCCTATGACGCGGCGATGCTGGTCAATCGCGTCGTGACCAAGCTGCGCCACCTGCTCGGGCTGCCTTACTGGTCGTTCTCGTCCTGGGCCAAGGTCAAGGTCAAGAAGGCGGTGAACTTCATCGGCTCGTTCCAGACCGTCCTCTCCGAGGAAGCGCGGCGCTCGCATGTCGACGGCGTGATCTGCGGCCACATCCACCATGCCGCGATCGAGGACTATGGCGACGTGCGGTACATCAACACCGGCGACTGGGTGGAAAGCTGCACGGCGGTGGTCGAGCATTTCGACGGCCGCATGGAGATCCTGACCTGGGCGCATGTTCTGCCCGAATCCTCGGCCGGCAAGGATGTGCTGGTGCCCGTCGATATCGCCGGCCTCAAGGGCAGGGCGGCCAAGGCCGCCTGAGCACCTCCTGAACTCAAGCGGCAACCGCGCTGCGGTCGCGGCCGTATCGACGCGGTGAAGCGGCTTCAACCACGATTTGTCGAAGTTCAAGGAAAACTGCGAAGCCGACCGGCGTGCGATCGAGGCGATGGGCACGGAGCGTGCGGGCTCCGACCGGCCGCTGATCGTCACTTCCGGCATCGGACTGGTCCGGCCCGGCCGCATCGCGACCGAAGACGTTTCGCCTGCATCCAATCCAGCGATCCCGAGGGTCTCGGAGCAGACCGCCCATGCCGCGGCCGAGAAGGGCGTGCGCGTGTCGATCATTCGCCTGCCGCCGTCGGTGCATGGTGTTGGCGATCACGGCTTCGTTCCGATCCTGATCGGCATTGCCCGCGAGAAGGGTGCCTCGATCTACACGGACGAGGGTCTCAACCGCTGGCCCGCCGTGCACCGGCTCGATGCCGCCAGGCTCTACAGGCTGGTGCTGGAAAAGGGCCGCGGCGGCGCGCGCTACCACGCCGTCGCCGAGGAGGGCGTGCCGTTCCGCGAGATCGCCGGCGTCATCGGCCGCAGACTCGGTGTGCCGGTGGTCAGCAAAAGCCGGGAGGAATCCGCCGAACATTTCGGCTGGTTCGCGCATTTCTCGGCGATCGACAACGAGGCCTCGAGCGCGCTGACCCGGCAGGAACTGGGTTGGGAGCCGACCCAGCTAGGGCTGATCGCGGATATCGACCAGCCGACTTACTTCCAAAGCTGAGTCGAACGACGGCAGGCCCGAGGCGCAAACGTGCCTCGGGCTCGGCATTCTTTGTCTTTCAACAGCTTTAGCCTGGTCGATTGGTCCAGGCAGTTCCGCCGGGACTTACCGCATGATAGGGATCGAAACGCGTTGCGGGCCGTCGAATGCAGCGTAATTGGATCGATTCATGTCGCTGCCGCCGCTTTCGCCTGAGCAACTCGTCAAGCCCAGCCATTTCGAACTGCGCATGAGCCTGATCTTCGCGACCTTGTTCGTGTCGCAGGGCACGCATCTGCCCTATTTCCCGCTCTGGCTGCAGGCGAAAGGTTTTCACGCCGAACAGATCGCCGTCATCCTGGCCGCGCCGATGTTCCTGCGCGTCGTGACGACGCCGATGCTGACCGCGCTTGCCGACCGGGCGAAGGACCGGACCGACGTCTATATCGCGCTGGTTGCGGCATCGATGATCATTTCGGCCGGCTATTTCCTGCCGGCCACCTATGCGATCGTGCTCGCAGTGTCGCTCGTTTTGACGATCGTCTGGACGCCGCATTCGCCGCTGGCCGACTCGCTGGCGTTGTCGGGCGTGCGCCGCTTCGGCTCCAACTACACCGGCATGCGCAAATGGGGCTCGATCTCCTATCTTTGCGCCAATGTGGTTGGCGGCTTCATCCTCGCGGTGACCGGAGCTGAGGCTGTGCCCGCGATCATCTTCGTGGCCATTGCCGCGGCACTTGTTGCTGCGCTGTTTGCGCCGCGCATGGGACGGCCCCGCAAGGCATCGCCGCTGTCGGCGGCCGACATCCAGCATTCGGCCCCGAGCCTTTTCAACGCCTATTTCCTCTATTTCACGCTCGGTGTCGGGATCATCACCGCCAGCCACGCCTTTCTCTACGGCTTCGTGTCGATCTACTGGAAGTCGATCGGCATCAGCGATTCCGTTGTCGGCCTGCTGTGGGCCTGGGGCGTGGTGTCGGAAGTCTGCATGTTCTTGTTCTTCAACCGTATTTTCGCATCTGTCACGGTCGTGAAAGTTATGCTGATCGCCGGCATCGGCTCGATCGTGCGCTGGATCGCCTTTCCGCTGGTCTGGCCGCTCGGCCTGGGCGTCGCCGGCTTCTTCGGCGTCCAGACGCTGCATTCGGTGTCGGTTGCAATGGTCCTGATCGGCCTGCAGAAGATGATAGGCGAAACGGTTTCCGAAGAGCGCACGGGTGCCGCGCAAGGTATCGCCTATTTCTTCAACGGCTTCTTCATGGCCGCGGTGACGCTGGCCTCCGGCCCGCTCTACGATCGCTTCGGCGTCGATGGCTTCCTGGCCATGATTCCGATCGCGATCATTGGCCTTGCGTTGATCGGGCTCGCCGCGCGCTCAACCCCACAGCGCCCGGTCAGGCGGTGACACCAGCGATCCCTGGTAGACGAGGCCAGGATCGCGGTCGCGCGCAAGCAGCAGCGGCCCGTCGAGGTCGACGAAATCGGCGCCTTGAGCCAACAAGACAGCCGGCGCCATGGCGAGCGACGTGCCGACCATGCAGCCCACCATGATGCCGAAACCCAGTTCCTGGGCGCGTTCGCGAAGCCTGAGCGCTTCCGTCAGGCCGCCCGACTTGTCTAGCTTGATGTTGACGGCGTCATAGAGGCCGACAAGCGAATCGAGGTCCTTTGCCTCATGCACGCTTTCGTCGGCGCAGATCGGCACCGGATGCGCGATTTCGCGCAGGATGCCGTCGCGGCCGGCAGGAAGCGGCTGCTCGATGAGCGCGATGCCTTGCCTGGCGGCAAAGGCGAGGTTGGCCTCGATGTTGTCGTCGGTCCATCCCTCGTTTGCATCGAGGATGATACGGCTCCGCGGGGCGGCCTCCGTCACGGCGCGTATTCTCGCCAAGTCGTCGTCACCGCCGATCTTGACCTTGAGCAGTGGCCGCGAGGCGTTGGCGCTAGCCTGCGCGGCCATCGCTTCAGGTGCGCCGAGCGACAGTGTGTAGGCGGTTTCCAGCACCTTTGGCGAGGCGGCGCCGATCGCGTCCGCTACCGGACTGCCGCTGAGCTTTGCCTCCAGATCCCACAGGGCACAGTCGATCGCGTTGCGTGCCGCGCCGGCCGGCATGGCCGCGAGCAGGGCGGCTCGGTCGATGCCACCCTCAATCCTGCCACGCATGGCCTCGATTGCGGCGCGCACACCCTCCATGGTCTCGCCATAGCGCTTGTAGGGAACGCATTCGCCGCGCCCGACATGCCCATTGTCGCCGATCGCCACGGTGATGACTTCCGCCTCGGTTTTCGAGCCGCGCGAGATGGTGAAGGTGCCCGCGATCGGGAACCGCTCGGCCTCGACCGAAATGACACGCGCCATATTTTTCTTCTCCGGCTGTGCGACACCGGTCTGCCGGCAAATCGACACGCCAGTTCCGTCACGCTAAACAGGACGCCATGTTGACCATCCGCAAACGCGACGCAAGCCGCACGACTGCCGGTGAAGGCAATCACCAGCCGCGCATCGCCGTCGGCGAGGAAGGCGGCGTGCTCGGCTGCGCTTTTTCCGGGGTCTGGACGACGCGGACCGTGGCATCGGTCGATGCCGAGATGCGCAGGATCGAGAAGCGCAGCGGCGCAAAGCAGCTGATGCTCGATCTTTCCCATATCGAGAAGATGGATACGGCGGGCGCCTGGCTGATCGATCGGCTGGCCAGCGCCTTCGAGAAGAAGGGCGTCGAAGTCCACGTGCAGGGGCAGAGTGAGATCGCCTCGATCCTGCTTGGCGCCGTCGGCGACGCGGTGCGGCGCGAACCCGAATCGGGACCGGCCGGGCCGCCCAACATCATCATGCGCGCGCTGGAACTGGTCGGCCGCCGCGTCTACGAGATGCGCGACGATTTCATTGCTTCGATGAACATCCTCGGCGCCACCATTCGCGGCGCGCAGATGAAGCTTGGCCGCGGCCATGCGGTCAATCCGGCCGCGATCTTCAATCAGATCGACCGCATGGGCGTCGGCGCCATCCCTGTGGTGGTGCTGATGTCGGCGATCGTCGGGGCGATCGTCGCGCAGCAGGGCGCCTATCAGCTCAGCTATTTCGGCGCCGATATCTTCGTCGTCGATCTCGTCGGCGTGCTGATCCTGCGCGAGCTCGGCGTGCTGATGACCGCGATCATGCTCGCCGGCCGCTCGGGAAGCGCCATCACCGCAGAGATCGGCTCGATGAAGATGCGCGAAGAGGTCGACGCACTGAAGGTGATCGGGCTCAACCCGATCGGCGTTCTGGTGTTTCCGCGGCTCGTCGCCCTGGTGATCGCGCTGCCATGCCTAACGATCATCGCCAATTTCGCGGCGCTTGGCGGCGGCATCGTCGCCGCCTGGCTTTACTCCGATATCCCCCCCGCTGCCTTCATCGATCGGTTGCGCGTCGCCATCGACCTCAGCACCATCTTCTCCGGGCTGATCAAGGCGCCGTTCATGGCCATGATCATCGGCACCATTGCTTCGGTGGAAGGCATGAAGGTCGGCGGCAGCGCCGAGTCGCTCGGCCGGCACGTTACCGCCTCGGTGGTGAAGTCGATCTTCGTCGTCATCATCCTCGACGGGCTTTTCGCCATGTTCTACGCAGCGATCGAGTTCTGAGATGGCAGTCGCGAGCGGCAACGGGGTCAAGACGACGCAGAACGCGGATGAAAGCGAAATCGTGCTTTCGGTGCGGGACGTCACCGTTGCCATCGAGGACAAGCTGATTCTCGACAAGCTTTCCCTCGACATCAAGCGCGGCGAGATCCTGGGTTTCGTCGGCGCCTCGGGCGCCGGCAAGTCGGTCTTGCTGCGCACGATCCTCGGGCTGATGCCCAAGCAATCGGGCACGATCAGGCTGTTTGGCGTCGACGTCGACAAGGCAAGCGACGCCGAGCGCCTGCGTATCGACATGCGGCTTGGCGTTCTTTTCCAGCACGGGGCGCTGTTTTCGGCGTTGACGGTGCTCGAAAACGTGCAGGTGCCGATGCGCGAATATCTCGACCTGCCGAAGAAGCTGATGGACGAGCTTGCCA
>NZ_RZSL01000325.1:0-7002 GCF_003997355.1 Mesorhizobium sp. M1E.F.Ca.ET.041.01.1.1
GTCAGGGATGCGCTTCTCGCCTGCC
Source organism: Mesorhizobium sp. M1E.F.Ca.ET.041.01.1.1 (assembly GCF_003997355.1). NCBI lineage: Bacteria > Pseudomonadati > Pseudomonadota > Alphaproteobacteria > Hyphomicrobiales > Phyllobacteriaceae > Mesorhizobium > Mesorhizobium sp. M1E.F.Ca.ET.041.01.1.1. The sequence goes on from NZ_RZSL01000325.1 coordinate 26, forward strand.
GCCGCGAAGAGGAAATAGCGGCGGCAGGCGAGAAGCGCATCCCTGACGATCTTGGATTTCTTGTCGAAACTCACATACCCAGCGGAGAACCGCCCCCTGCCCAAACTGCTTGCCCTGAAGAAATCCTACTCCCGATCCCTCAATCGGCCACGCGATCCGCTCGTAAACCTGATGTAAACCTTAATTCGTAACCTCGAATCGTCGGCCTGCGGGAGACGAGGTGAGCCGCGCGTGGCCGCGGGCTCACCTCCTTCCTCACAGCACGAAGTCGCTTGCCGTCAGTCCGAGATTGATGCCGGTCAGCGTGATCTGGAAGTCGGCCGTCGTATTGCCGGTCACGTCGACGTGGACGATGGTGTTGCCGCCGACCTCCGACCAGGTGATGCTGTTGGCGACGGTATTCGCGTTCAGCCCGCCGAAGAGGAACGCCTGATCGCCGCCGCTGGCGGTATTGGCGTCTATGGATGACAGGTCGATCTTGTCGACGCCATGCACGAAGTCGGTGATGGTGTCGTTTGCGGCACTTGCCGGCGAATCCGAGACGTCCGATCCATAATAGAACGTGTCGGCCCCCGCGCCGCCGGTCAGCGTATCAGCTCCAACACCGCCAACGAGTTTGTCGTTGCCATCGCCGCCGTTCAGCGTGTCGTTGCCGCTTTGGCCGAACAGCGTATCGTTGCCGGCCAGGCCGAAAATCTGATCCGCGCCGCCGTTGCCGTAGAGGACGTCGTCACCGTTGTTGCTGGGGCTGTTGAAGGTCTCTCCCGAATTGCCGTTGCTGCCGGTAATGAACTGGAATGTCTCTGTATACTGATACGCAGGCCCGGCCGGATCGCCGACCTGGGTGGCCTGCACGGTCACGGTGGCTGTGTTGCTTGTCGTGAGACTTGCCGAGCTGAGCGTATTCCCGCTGATCGAAAACAGGCCCGCATCCGACTGCGAGGTGATGCTGTATACAAAACTGCCGGAATCCGGGTCGGTCGCGCTCAGCGTTCCCGAGAAGCTGAACTGATTGAAATTTACATCCCCGGTGGGGCTGGTGTCAGGTGTGAGCTGGATGTCGGTCGGAGCAAAGCGCGGTGGGCCGTCATCCGTGCCGAGGATGTCGATGGCGACCGAGGTATGGGTGCCGTCGGCGCTGACCACGTCGAAGTTCTCGGCATAGTGCTGGCCAGCCACGAACTCGTCATGCGCAGAGGAGGCGGTATAGGTCCAGTTGCCATCGGCATCGATGGCGAAGGTGCCGTAGTTGCCGGCCGTGCCGGCCTGGGCGACGAAGTGTGGGTCGCTGTCGACATCCGAGATGGTCAATGACCCTGAGGTCGAGATGTCGGCGGCCGCATTGCCTTCGGTCAGGTTCAACAAGGCCGAAGAAAGCGCTGCGGCATCATTCGCTCCATGTATGGTGATGTCGATCACCTGCTGGGTTCCGTCGACGGTGGTCACCGTCACCAGTTCATGCAACGTGGTGTTCGCGCCAGCGCTGTTGAGCGCCTGCACGGCAGCATTGTTGTCGTCGAGCGTGTAGTTCCAGGTTCCGTTCGCATCAATCGAGAACGTGCCATAGCTCTTGGAGGCAGCGGTCTGCGTATTGAAGGTCGCGGCATTGTCGACGTCGGTCGCATTGAGATCGCCAGACGCCGTCGCATCACCAGGAGTGCCATTGGCCACGCCGCCCTTTTCCGTCACGGACGTGTCTTGTACCCCGTTAACCGTGATCACCGCCGCGTCGTTGGCGCCGTTGATCGAGATGACGATGTTCTGCTGGGTGCCGTCCGAGGTCTGCACCGTGATGGTGTCGGTCAGCGCCGGATCGCCGGCATTGAGCGCCTGCACGGCGGCATCGTCCTCGTTGAGCACGTAGCTCCACTCGCCGGCCGCATTGATGCTCAGCGTGCCGTGCACGCCGTTGGTCACCACCGAGAAGTCGGTGGCGCTGTCGACGTCGGTGGCGTCGAGATCGCCGGTCGCCGGCGAGGTGCCGGCCGTGCCGTTGGCGACGCCGGAGGCCTCGGTGACCGAACCGGTCGCATCGCCGGTGATCACCGCCGCGTCGTTGGTTCCAGTAATATTGACAACGATGTCGTAGCTCGCGGTTCCGTCGGCCGATGTCACGGTCAAGGTATCGGTGACGTGCTGGCCCTGCGTCAGCGGGTCAGCTAGGGCCTGGGTGAGGGCATAGGTCCAGGCGCCGGATGCCGTGTCGAAGGTGAAATTGCCGTAGGTTCCCTGGAGGCTCGGCGGGGTCTGGAAATGGTTCTGGCCGGCATCAACGTCTGAAATGATCAACTGCCCGTGCGCGCTGGGGTCGCCCAGCGTGCCGTTGGCGACGCCGCCCGCTTCAACCACGGCACTGTCGGCGCCGGGAGCGGCGGTGATCGTGGCGCCGTCATTGGTGCCCTGGATGTTGACGTTGACGCTGGCCCAGCTCAGCGTTCCGTTGCCGAGCTTGATCGCGTAGGTGAAGGTCTCGTTTATCTGGTCGCCCGCGCCGAGCGCCTGCAGGCTGGAAAGCCCATAATGCTGCTGCAGATACTGGCTGAGGTCCATCTCGACCTTGCCGTTGTTGATGCGGATCCGGACGCCGCCGCCGATGTCCTCCCAGGCGGAGATGCCGCTCGTCTGATAATCCTGGGTCGTCAGGTCGAGGGGGGCGGGCTGCTTGGTGGACGTCGTTGCGGACGTGCCGTCGTCAATCGAATAGAGGGTCTTGGCATTCCCACCCAAGTCGTTCGCCAAAACATCCAGCAGGATGATGGACTGGGAGCCGGAAACGACGACGGCTGTGTCCTCGCTGTAGTTGAAGACATCGCCCTGTGCCTGCGGCGTGTTGGAGAACGACGTCGTGGTGCCGCCTGCACCGGAAATTTGCGTAGTAGCCATCTATTTCTACCCCTTGGCGGGCGCCGCAGCGCCGCTCATTGCCGTCTAGTCGACGACAGACCACCCCATGCCGACGAATCGGCGCCCAGTCTAAGGGGAAGAGAAATTGCTCAAATTGCCATGCAACCAGGCGCAACCCGACGGCCCGTCTATGAACCGCCAGCCCAAATGGCGTTCACAGACAGGCGGTGGCTCGATGGTGATGGCTGCGACGGCTATAATAACCGCGCTGCGTTTCCCCTGCCCCAGTAGCGCCGTAACTCGTTGTTGCCGGTCGGGAGATAATTCGCGCTACCCCTATATTAGTACATTATTAACTTTACCCGGGGGGCGTCAACAGCCAATTCGATGAAGAGTTAATGACAAAACGCGTACTTGTACGCATTTGTGGATAAACTGCATTGATAGCCATGGAAGTCCAAGTCAACGGAGATTGGCGACAGGTGGAGCGAGTCGGCCAGAGGTTGATCGTTCACACCGCCTTCTTGCCCCGCTTGCCGCCATGCTCGGCAATCGCCTTATGGACGGCGCGCTTCAGCTCGTCCTTGATCTCGACCGTGTCGGCCAGCAGCGTCTCGATCTTCAGGAAGTCGAGCACGCGGTATTTCGAGACGGCCGGGCGGATGAGGATGTCCGGCGGATGCTGCCTGAGCTTGTTGGCGATGATCGACTGCATCATCAGCTGATTGGCGCCATAGAGCAGGTCGATCGTTGTCGGGTGCTTGCGCTCGGCGTCGCTCGGCGCCCCAACCACATCGATGGCGATGATGATGTCGGCGTCCTCCTCGACCAGGTCGAAGGGCACCGGGTTGTAGATGCCGCCGTCGATCAGCACCCGACCATCGCGCGTCACCGGGCGGAACATGGCCGGAATGGCTGCCGAGGCTGCCAACGCCGATCGCAGGTCGCCCTCTGCGAACACCGCGAGCTTGTGTCCGAAATAGTCGGTCGCCGTCACCTTGAGCGGGATCTTCAGCTCTTCGAAGGTCGCGGGAATGGCCTCCGGCAGGAAGGCTTTCAGGATGCGCTCGATGTTGAACTGGCCGACGCGGATGCCACCCTGCATGGCTTCGGCGATCGTGCCCGGCCGCGAGCGCCACATGCGCGCCGCCATCTCGGCGCGGCTGCCGAGGATCGAGCGGCTGTAGGCGTGGATGTCCGCCCCTCGCATGCCGGCGGCCATGCCGGCGCCCATGATGGCGCCGATGGAGGAGCCGGCGATCGCCACCGGCTTGATGCCGAGATCGTCCAGCGCCTCGATGGCATGGATATGCGCGAGTCCCCGCGCGCCGCCGCCGCCGAAGGCAACCGCGAAGGTCGGGCTCATCCCTTGCCGCCTCCAGCCACCTGGACCAGCGGCGGACCGATCACCATCACCGCCGGATCGGTTGACAGGAGCTTCCTTGCCGCCGCCTTGACGTCTGCAAGCGTCACGGCGTCGATCAGCGCGGCGCGGCGCTTGATGTAGTCGATGCCGAGATTGTCGATCTGCAGCTCGACCAATGTCGCGGCGATCGAGCTGGAAGAATCCAGATTGTTGATGGCGTAGGCGCCGATCATGTATTTCTTGGTCGCGGCGAGCTCCTCCGCGGTCGGCCCCCTCTCGGCCATCTCCTTCACCACCTGGCGCACGATCGAGAGCGTCTCGGCGGCACGGTCGGAGCGCGTCGCGGTGGTGACCAGCAGCGCATTGGAATGCTCGTGATCGACGAGATCCGAGCTGACGCCATAGGCAAGGCCGCGCTTCTCGCGCACCTCCTCGTAAAGCCGCGACGTGAAGGTCGAGCCGCCGAGAATCTCGTTCATCAGCACGGCGGCGTAGAAATCGGGGGCGCTCCGTTTCACGCCAGGCCAGGCAAGCTGCAGCGAGGTCTGCGGCAGGTCGTAATTCACTTCGAGCTGCTGGCCGAGCTTGGGCGCGATGTCGGCAACCGGCGCCAGCGTCTGCTTGTCCGGCAGATCGCCGAACACCTCGTCCAGCTTGCCGCCCAGCGCGGCGGCGTCAATATCGCCCACCACTGCCACATGCAGGCCGCCGCGGGCGAAATTCGCCTTGTGGAAGGCCCTGAGGTCGTCGGCAGTGATGGTGGCGAGGCTCTTCTTGTTGCCTTCGTCCGGCCGCGCGTAGGGATGCTCGCCATAGATCGCGCGCAGCCAGCGCTGCTGGGCGACCGTGTTGGGGTCGCGCTCATTTGTGAGGATGCCGGAGAGTATCTGGGCGCGGATGCGGTCGATCGGCGCCTGGTCGAAGCGCGGGCTATTCACCGCCAGCTTCAGCAGGCCGAAAGCCTCGTCCTTCTGATCGGACAGCATGCGCATCGAGCCATAGGTGCCATCGCGTGCCGCCTGAAAACTCATCTCGGCGCCGGCATCGTCGAGCTTCGACTGGAAGGCCTCGCTGTCGAGATCGCCGGCGCCCTCGTCGAACAGGCCGGTCATCAAATTGACTAGCCCTTCCTTGCCGGCGGGATCCTGCGCGGTGCCGCCATCGAAGACGAAGCGGACGGCAACCAGCGGGATCGAATGGTCCTCCACCAGCCAGGCGGTGACGCCCTTCTTCGACTTGACCTCCTGGATGTTCATCTCCGCGTGGGCGGCAAGCGCAGGCAGCAGCAGGAAGAACAAGGCGAAGCAGAGGGTGGCAACGATGCGCGTCACCTTTCCTTCTCCCCTTGTGGGAGAAGGTGTCGCCGAAGGCGACGGATGAGGGGTGCTGGACGGAGCGCGACCTTGGAAACCGCCAGTCCTCAATGCCCAACGAGATAGGCCGCGTTTCTTCCAACACCCCTCATCCGTCTCGGCGCTGCGCGCCGATCCACCTTCTCCCACAAGGGGAGAAGGAAAGGCGCTCATGCGGTCAGAAACTACGTTCATCGTCAATTCCCCGCCTGCTGCTGCGGCAAGAGATAGCCGGTGGTCGAACGGTCGAGCACCAGGTAGCGGACGGCCGCCGCCTTGACCTCTCCGGCGGTGACCTTGCGGATGCGATCCGGCCATTCCTCGACATCGCTCACATTGCCGCCGGTGGCGAGCGTCGAACCGTACATATTGGCCATGTCGTCCTGCTTGTCGCGGGCAAAGATCATCGAGCGGACGTAGCGCGTCTTGGCCCGCTCCAATTCGTCGTCGGTCACGCCGTCCTTGACGATCCGGGCGATCTCGGCGTCGACGGCCGCCTCGACATCGGAAAGCTTGGCGTCGCCGCGCGGCGCGCCATAGACAGTGAAGTTGGTGGCGTCGAGCATGGTGCCCTGGAAGAAGGCGCCGGCCTCGGAGGCAATGCCTTGCTTCACCACGAGCTGCTGATAGAGGCGGCTGCGGTTATCGCCGCCCAGGATCTCGGCCAGAAGGTCGAGCGCCTCGGCCTCGCCGGGCTTGGCGGTATGATAGGATGGCACCACCCATTGCGCGGAAAAGCTCGGCACCGAGACGCGCGCGTCGGTAAGCGTCACCGTGCGCTTGGTGTTCTGCTCGGGCTCGACCGGGCGGATGCGCGGCCGCAGATCCGGCCCGCGCGCGACCTTGCCATAGGTCCTCTCGGCCATCGCCTTCACGGCGTCGGGATCGACGTCGCCGGCCACCACCAGCACCGCATTGTTCGGCCGGTAGTAGCTGTCATAGAAGGCCTTGGCGTCGGTGCGGTTCAATTGCTCCATCTCCTGCATCCAACCAATCACCGGAATGCGGTAGGGCTGGTTCTGCCAGAGCGTCGCGTCGACCTCTTCGTCGAGCACCGCCTGCGGACTGCCGTCGATGCGCGATCGGCGCTCTTCGAGGATCACGTCGCGCTCGGTCTTGATGACGTCGTCGGTGAGGATGAGGTTGCGCATACGGTCAGCCTCGAAGCCCATCATCTGCTCCAGCGCCGGGGGCGCCACCGTCTCGTGGAAGGCGGTGTAGTCGTAGGAGGTGAAGGCGTTGTTCGAGCCGCCGATCTCGGATACGGCGCGGTCGAACTCGCCGGCGGCGTGGTTGGCCGTCGCCTTGAACATCAGATGCTCGAAGAAATGCGCGATGCCGGATTTGCCGGGCGGCTCGTCGGCGCTGCCGATCTTGTATCACACCATATGGGTGACGATCGGAGCGCGAGGATC
>NZ_RZSL01000326.1:0-7000 GCF_003997355.1 Mesorhizobium sp. M1E.F.Ca.ET.041.01.1.1
CGTAGGCACCTGCGCAAAGGCGATGCCGCCAAAGCCAAGCAAGAGTGCCGCTGTTAACGCAATTCCACGCATAGCGCTTTCTCCTATTGAGCCTGATATTGCTTGACGGCCGACATCAGTTCGTCGGTCGTCATGGTGACGGGGGTGCTGTTGGCGTCCCTTTGGATTTGCGAAAGCATAGGCGAGACGTTTTCAACCGTGTCGGTCCTGCGCGGCGCCGTGCAGCCGCTGTCCGTCGACGAGCAGCATGGGTTGCCGGCCGTGCCGACGCCGCTCGAACCCCCCAGGGCAGCTCGTCGCTCCACCCGAGCCAGGCGGCGGGCCCGAGCCAGGCGGTGGGGGAGTGGGCACCACCAAGCCGGAGGATCCGCGGCTCGTCAGTGTGGCGGTGCCGATGTTTCGCACGTTGAAAGCTTGGGCGAAGAAGCCGGTTGCCTGGATCACCTCGTTGAAGGTCAGCCCGCCTTGGGCGCGGATTGCGCTGTTGCGGTCGAAGGCTTCCATGACCGTCTTGTCGGTCCCGATATCCTGACCCATGGTCTCGAAGACCTGCTTATTGGGGGCCACGGTCGACATGCTGCCGTTCATCCCGCCCAGAACCTGGCCGGTGCTGTCGAGCAGGCTTCGTTCACCGGCATTGCCGCCAACAGCGCCCGATCCCGACCCGGTCGAGGCGAACGCCGAAGAGCCCTCGATGTCGGGATTGGCCCGTTCCAGGGACGCCTGGCCACTCGCCGGATCGACCGAAGCCTTCGGGCTCTTAACGTTCTGCGCCTTTTTGGGCGTCGTCACCGAGCAATTGACGCCTTGCGTAGCGGACTTCGTGTCCTCCTGGATGAGCTTGATCTGAACCTTGTCGGCCTTGTCCTCGCTCCGCTGCGACAAGATCGGGCTGTCAGAAACCGGCACGGCCGCCATGGCCGTCGATCCCGCGAAAATCGTCACAAGGGCGGCCGTCGCGCCCACAATGGTCTTCATTCCGGGTCCCTCCCAAGAAAGATTGGCAACCAAACCTGCGGATCGTCGCCGACGCGCGCGCGCAGCGCGTCGAGCTCTTGAACCGTCTCAATTCGACCGGAGAGGATCTTGATCGCGTCAGGCATCGCGCCCAGATTGAGACGCGCAATGACGCTGTCCTGGTCATGCTTGATCAGGAATTTGCGGGCTTCGGGCGGGGTTTCGCGGATCCATTTGATCTCGCGCTCCGACAGCCCGAACGCCCTGTGCGATTCCTCATCCGCCTTCGGGTTGGGAAAAAAGATATTGGTCGGCGTCTGTTCGATCAGCGTGTTGGCGATCGACGACTTCACAATATCGGCCGCAGACTGCGTGCCGAACCCAATGATGCCATTCAACTTACGAATGGTTTTCAGCTTGTCCTTGATGAAGTAGCTGAAAATATCATTGTCCAGGAGCTTCCAGCCTTCATCGAGGAAGATCATGACCGGTTGCCCGTCGAGAAGCTCCTCTATGCGATGGAAGATATAGAGCAAGGCCGCCGTGCTGGTCGTTGCGTCGCTCAACACGCTGGTCATGTCGAAGCCGAAAATGGACGACATTGAAAACGAGTCTTCCGCGTTGTTGAACAACCAACCGCGCTGATCCGGCCTCATCCATGGCTGAAGGCGCGAAAAAAGATCGTCATCGCCGGAGCGCATCGCACCGCGCAACAGCTCGGCGAACTCCTCCATGGTTCGACCTTCGGGCGGCGCGCTCGCCACCTGGGCGATCGCGTTGCGGATGACTTGCTCCTCGCGCGTCGAGTGGGCGTGTCCGTCGGATCGACGCAGCATGAAGCTGAAAAGCTGGAACAGAAATTCCCGGTTGCGCGGCGTATCGGGAAGGTGCAACGGATTGAAGCCGGAAGGCTCACCGGCCTTCAGAACCTCATAGCGGCCGCCAAGCGACCGCACGAAGATATCCAGGCCCCTATCCTTGTCGATCATCACCAGCTTGGGGCGCGGCGTGATGCGCTGCGCCTGTGCCGCGAGAAATCCGAGCAACACGGTCTTGCCCGAGCCCGAGGGACCGTTCAGGGTGAAGTTGCCGAGGTCGCGAACATGGAAGTTGAAGAAGTAGGCCGTTTTCGACGTCGTCTCGAGGACGCTTATCGGCATTCCCCAATGAACCCCGCCAGTGCGGCCGCTCGGATAGTTATGGAAGGCCGAGAAGCCCGCCATGTTCTTCGAGGAGATCATGGATTTGCGCGCCACATAGGCGAAATTGCCAGGCAGGGTGGCCCAGAATGCAGGTTCACAATTCAGGTCCTCGCGAACCCACAGGGCGGACACCTCCGTCAGCGCCGTGCCGACATCGGTCACGCAGCGCGCCACGTCGTCCATGGTTTTCCCAAGGCACAGCACCGTCAGATGATGCAAGCCATAGAGCGCTTCCGAGGACAGAAGCTCATCGCGCGCCTCACCGAGTTGATCGGCCACGATCGAGCCGGCTTCATCCGACATGTCGATCTTGCGCCCGACCCGCTCCATCTGGGTCAGCGCCTGGGGCTTGTCGATGATGGCGAAGGATTGCGTGACGATGAATTCGTGCGGCACCTTCAGCATGGGGTTGAGCATCCCCGGTCCCGTAATGGAGGGGTACTCGCCCACCGAAATGATGGCGCCGTATCGCGTTTCGCCAGGAAACGCACCGCGAATTTCCAGTGCATTCGGCCCGAAGAACAGCCGCTTCGTCGCCAGCGCCTCCGCGAGCTTCATGCGCGGCAGTGCCATCGGCCGCTCAAACCCGCCATTGACAAGCTGCACCAGGAATTCCAGCGGCTCGGAATGCCAGACGTCATTGCGCTTGACGACGGTCAGAACCCGCGCGCCATACGCCTGCAGGCTCTCTCGGACGGCTTTCATCACGTCCGTGAGTTCGATCAGCGCCCGCTCCTCGCTCGAAGAGCGACCGTCCGCCGCCCGGCGTCCCAAAAGCTTGCGGATCACAAGATCCGCTGTCCCGACGGTTCCCTGCAGCTCGCGCCGCACGATCGTCAGGTAGATGTCGTTCACAAACATGCGCTGGGTGCGCAGGGCTGCCGTATATCGCCCATCCAACTCTTGGCAGAACTTGTTCTCGAAGCTCGACTCTATCGCCGGCTTCACCTCGCGGCGCACAATGTGCGAGTAGATCGCATAGCGGGAATTCGCCAACCCCCGAATGAGATCGTTGCGGCCGAGCAGGCGCGAATTGATCTCCGCGATATCGATCGTCTCGAAGCACAGCCCGCTCATGTGAACGAAGGACATCAACATGCCGTCCTGCGTCTTGATCACCTCGTCGGACACATGCCGTGAATAGGGTATGTGGGCCGAAACCGGGTTCTCCCGACGGGACACAGCCCCGAAACTCAGTTCATCACGAAGAGCCCGTGCGATCGCCATGGTCACACCCGATAACTGAGCGCGCCCCAGAAGCTGGCGTTTCGGGGCGGCATCTTTCGTGTACGGATGAACATGATCTCGATGAACATGGGATCGCGCATGATGGCGATCCTTGCAACCGCATAGAGCGGCACGCAGATACAGAGCATGACCAGATTATGGGTTGCGAGGAACACGACCGCGGTCAGCACGCCGATGAACCCCGCAAGCTCGTAGGGAATGCCGAGCACCGTCGGCGCTCGGGTCAAGCCCTTGACGAGCGGAGTGATCAACAATTTGGGCTCGCCAGGATCGATCCGGCCGTCTGCCATTCCGATCACCTGCCGACCGCGGATTGAAAGAATTCGACGATCTGGGCCGAGCCGAAGACCAGCACGATGCCCAAAACCCAGCTTCCGGCCACAAACCATGACAGGCGTGCCGCCCAGGCCATGAAGCCCATGAAAATGCAGAACAGAACCGCCAAAGCCGTCGCGATCGGACCGGGCAAGGTCTGCACCAACGTCTGCAGAGTGCTTTGCACCGGCTGGAGATTTCCGCCCCCGGCCACGGCCTGCGTTGCCAAGAGCATGAGCGGCATCGCCACACCAGTGCTTCGTGCAGCAATCATCTTCAACAAGGTCATCAAAGCTTCTCCTCAGTCAAAGTTTTGCACCATGCCGCCCTGCCAGACCGGCGCCGTCGCTTCGCGAGACGTCGTGGTGCCGCCATTGCGGGAATTGGTGCGGGATGTCGGATCATTTCGTTGATCCGCTGCGCCGGCCGCAGCCTGTTGAACACCGGCCAGATCAATCGCCGCGCCGGTCGGCATCACTGCCTCAGACCCGACCGATGGCCATTGGTAGAAATCGTTGATGACGTTGGCGACGTAGCCGACCGTCTCGGAGTAGGGCGGCACGCCCTTATATTTGAGAACCGCGACCTCGCCGGCATTGTAGGCGGCGAGCATGTATATCGGGTTCGGAAATTTGCGATGCAGATCCCGCAGAAAGGTGATCCCACCTTTCACGTTATCCGCGGGATCGCAGATATCGACACCGTAGCTTGCTGCCGTGGATGGCAGAAGCTGCATCAGGCCATAGGCCCCTCTGGGCGATAGCGCGTCGGTATTGAAACGACTTTCGGCCCGGGCAACCGCGAAAACGAGCGGCGGGGCAAAGCCTTGCTGGCGCGCGACCGTTTCGACGATCCGCTGCGCTACTTCCTTCGAAAGGGCAGCGACGCCGGGGCAGGGGTTGTCAGCCTTGGTCGATGTCACCGGAGCGGCCGCGCTGTCAGCGCCTCCCGGCGCCCCGATCCGCTGCACGTCCTGGCTCTCAACCTGATAGGCCGGCATCACCCGGCCATTCACGTCGACGGCAGCATTAACGATGCGCCTGGCAGGTGCCGTAACGCTGCCCTGGAAGTTCCAGGAAGCTTCCTGCGCAGACGCTGCTTGGCACGTCACCAGGATCGCAGCCGCTGCCAGGACCGTTTTATGGGATCGAATCACTAAAATAATCCTGCGCCGTTGCCGATTTCTCGATATCGAATTAATACAATGATCCGATGAACTGCAATCGCGAAATTGAGGTAGGCACAATGAAAATGAGCAGGGTTCTTCCCGTTGTGGCGTTTTTGCCGACCTTGGCGGCTCTGTCCTCGGCGCCGGCCCATGCCGATGACTTTGGCTGCAAGGTTTTGCTGTGCATCCTCAACCCGCAGGGTTGGGCAAGCGTCGGGGAATGTGTGCCTCCGCTCATGCGCGCTTTCCGTATGGTCGCGCATGGGGAGCCCTGGCCTCAGTGCCCCGAGGCCGGCAGTTCCGGTCGTATCGGATATGAGAAATTCAAACCCTGCCCGGACGACACGATCGCCGTCTCGCCCGATGCGGAATCGAGCGGGAGCCACAACAGCTCAAGCTTACAAACTGTCTACAAGCCCGACAGCAACGGCGCTTTCTGTGCTCCGCGGAATGCGACGAATGCCTCTTGGGGCACTTACCCGAGAGGTTCGGGTTACGGTACGCGTCCAACATCGGCGGTGACGCCGCGCGAGCGGAGGACGGAGCCAAACTATCTCGATCTCACGACGACCGACGGCAAACAGCGTTTCTGGTTCAATCTGAGCAGGTATCAATAATGAAGCCTGGCTTCGCCGCCGCCGGCATTCTCGCGGCCGTCCTCGCCAGTGTTCCGGCACTGGCCGAGGACAAACCCAATCCCTGGTTTCCGATCCCAGCCACGGCATCTTTCAGCACTGGCGACACCTGGACCTATGCCGGCGAGACCCACCGTCTCTATGGTGTTCAAGCCTGCTTGCGAGGCACTTATTTCACAAATGGGGCAGGGGGGCGTTTCGATTGCGGCGAGGCAAGCCTTGCCATGCTCGTCTCTCTCATCCGGGATCTCAAACCTCAATGCTACACGGCCGCCTGGCAGGCCGCGACCAAAACGCGCTTCGTCGTTTGCGTCGCACAGCCCACTTCAGGATCCGCGGCCGGTTCTCGCATCGATCTCGGCACGGCGCTGATCTCGACCGGCTGGGCGTTCGCGGCTGTCACTCCGAACGGCGCTCCGGTCCATGCCCCCTATATCGTCGCGCAGGAGGTCGCTAAAAAGCGGCACCTTGGCCTGTGGCAGTTCGCCGACGTGCCCGATCCGAATGCCATCATCCTCCGCGATATCCGAAACGCATCTAACCAGGCTGATCAGTCTTCGAATCCGCCTGCAAATCGATAACCGGTCCCAGGCGGGTTGGATCATACCGGCCACCCTGCAGAGGCCATCGCCGGATCACGAACGTGATGGCCAGCGCAATCGCCGAAATCGAGCCAAGAAAAATAGCCGCGATCAGCCCCGGCTCTCGCCAAAACGATAGACTGTCCCACTGGTTCCGAAGGCGGGCGCCGGACAGCACCAAAATCAGCACTGTTGCGATGACAATGCCCGCTCCCGGATCCATGTCGAATTTCTTCAGCATCGCTTTCTCCTTTCGCACTCCCTGTGGTCACGGCCCCGATCAACGATCGCTTCTAGCGCAAACACCCGGCGCCAGGCGCAAGCCCCAGGCTCAGCCTGCCCTCTGGGCGCGCAAGCTGTCGCCCGCGCTTCGTCGCTCTCACGGACGCTTGCCAATCGCATCCAATCATTGCCGTCTTCTGGCCTTTCGCTTGTTCACGATTTCTATTTCCTGGCTGGATCCAATGGCTGCGGCAGCCTCGCATCACTTCGGCTTTTCAGTTGTTCGGTCGATGTTCCAAAGGCCGCCTGCCGGGCGGAGCCGAAAGCCGCTGTTGTTTGCCCGGTAGCGCCGGTCGGGGGCCGCTTGCGTCCCAGCGCCAGGTCTCGAGCTCGCAGCTTGAAATCAGATGGTCGAATTGCGCCCGTACCGCCTCCTTGGCATCGTGCGGTACGACAAAAAGCGCGGTTCCCTGTTGGTCAACGTCGGTCAGAAGACCGAACGCCATCGGCACCTCCGGCAGCACGTTGTAGCGCAACGTTTTCACAAACCGCCGATGCTCCGCGGTCAGGACCTCGATCAGTTCCTTTTCGTCGTTGTGCTGAAACGGAACCCACGTCTCCGTCACGTTCATAAAGCCGATTTCGTCGATAGACAGAATGCCGGACGGCATC
>NZ_RZSL01000327.1:0-6982 GCF_003997355.1 Mesorhizobium sp. M1E.F.Ca.ET.041.01.1.1
GGTCGCCTTGACGGTGAGCTTGGCTTCTTCCGGCGGCGTGTACTGCGCGGTGAGCAACTGGAACGAGGGAATAGCGATGAGCAACAGCACGACGACCGGCCCGACAGTCCAGATCACCTCGATCAGCGTGTTGTGGCTGGTCCTCGAAGGCACAGGGTTGGCGCTCGCGCGGAACCGCAGGATGCAATAGGCCAGCAGAAACAGCACCAGAAGGGTGATCACCACGATGAAGGCGAAGGTGTAGTTCCCGAACCATTCGATCTGCCGCATCATATCGGTCGCGGGCGCCTGGAAGCTGGTCTCCCATGGCTTAGGCTGATCCGCGTGGGCGGATGTGCCGGAGAGGAGCGCGCCCGCGGCCGCAGCACCTGCCAGAAACCTGGCGCCTGCCATGAATTTTCTCATCGCCCTCTCGTCTCCCACTTCCTGCGATTGGATCGCACCAATAACGAACGACGCCGGGATTGGGAATCCCGGTCTGTCCTAAGGTGGTTCAAACCATACTCTATTTCCCTCCGCAAGGAAGGAGCGGGCGAAACCGTGCGGCATTTTTGCGCGCAACCCGAGGGGCATCCTCAGCCATCGCCGCGCCACGCACGGGACGGTCGCAATTCGGGCGAATTTGCTCTGGAAAAGCGCGTAATTGCCGGTATCGGGACGGGCCGGCGACGGTCTCGTCCTTTACTTGGCCTTGGCGCGGCTTAAAGTGCCGTGATTCGCAATGGAGCCGTCATGACTTCCTGGCTTTCGAGACCCCTGACGAAGGTCGTCTTCCTTGCCGCCTTGCTTGGCGCCAGCCTGACCGGCGCGGCCAACGCCGCGGCACCTCAGACGGCCGCGCCGCCCAGCGGCACGGTCAAGTCGACGCATGGCGCGTGGTCGATCATTTGCGACACGCCGGCCGGCGCGACTTCCGAGCAATGCGTGATGATGCAGAATGTCGTCGCCGAGGACCGTCCGGAAATGGGGCTTTCGGTGGTCGTGCTGCGCACGGCGGACAACAAGGCCGAGATTCTGCGGGTGCTGGCGCCACTCGGCGTGCTCTTGCCTAACGGGCTTGGCCTCAATGTCGACGGCAAGGATATCGGCCGCGCCTATTTCGTGCGCTGCTTCCAAGACGGCTGCTATGCCGAGGTGATCCTGGAGAAGCCGCTGCTCGACACGCTGAAGAGCGGCACGTCGGCCACCTTCATCGTCTTCCAGACGCCAGAGGAAGGCATCGGCATTCCCGTCGATCTCAAGGGATTCGCCGAGGGCTTCGCGGCGCTCCCCTGAGCCCCGCCTGCTTGGCTCTAAAACTGCTTGATCCGGCCGATTACGAGATCTTCAAGCGAATTCGCCTGGAGGCCTTGCGTGTCTGTCCCAAGGCCTTCGCCAGCAGCCTTGCGGATTGGGAAAAGCTGCCGGACGAGGAATGGCGGCGTCGCCTGGCGAGCAACCCGGTTGTCGTCAGCCTTAGCGGCGATGAGCCTGTCGGCATCATGGGCCTGATGCGGGCAGCAGGCCAGCAAGATGGCGCATCGCGCCACCATCGTCATGGTCTATCTGCGCGACAGCGAGCGCGGCCGCGGACACGCCGTCGCGATGCTGGATCTTTTACTCGATCACGCTCGCGCATTGGGCATCCGGCAGGTCGAGTTGGCGGTAAGCGCGGAAAATCCGGCTGCAATGCGATTCTATCAACGCGAAGGTTTTCACGAAATCGGCTGCATACCTGCCGCCCTTCTTCATGAAGGCCGAGAGATCGACGAAATCGTGATGGCGCGGCGCCTGACTTAGGGTCTCCTGTAAAGATTGCCGAACGGCGCCTTGGCGCCTACATCCCGTAAAACCGTTCATTGAAGGGCCCGCGCCATGAACAGCCTGATCGGCCAATTCGACATTTCCGACGATCGCGTCAAAGAGATCGTCGCCGACACAATCAAAGGCGCCGACGACGGCGAGCTTTTCCTCGAATACAGCGAGAGCGAAGCGCTGATGTTCGACAACGGCCGGCTGAAGACGGCCAATTTCAACACCGACCAGGGTTTCGGCTTACGCGCCGTCGCAGGCGAGGCCAGCGGCTACGCCCATTCAAGCGATCTTTCCGAAGCCTCGCTGCTGCGCGCGGCCGACGCCGTCTCGGCGGTCAAGGGCGGCTATTCCGGAACACTCGCCGCCGCGCCCGCCCGTACCAACCGCCACCTCTATGGCGATGAGAACCCCATCCCCTCGCCTTCCTTCGAGGCCAAGGCGAAGCTTTTGCAGGAGATCGACGCCTGGCTGCGCGCCGCCGATCCTCGCGTGCGCCAGGTGACTGCCTCGCTCGCCGCCTCCTGGCAGCATGTCGAGATCGTGCGCGGCGACGGCCAGATGGTGCGCGACATCCGCCCGCTGGTCAGGGTCAACGTCTCGGTGGTGGTCGGCGATGGCGATCGCCAGGAGAGCGGCTCCTACGGCATGGGCGGCCGCAAGAGTTTTGGCGAGTTCCTGCCCGAGGAAAGCTGGAAGCATGCCGCAAGCGAGGCGCTCAGGCAGGCGCTGGTCAATCTCGAGGCGATTCCAGCGCCCGCCGGTACCTTCGATATCGTGCTTTCCAGCGGCTGGCCGGGCGTGATGCTGCACGAGGCGGTCGGCCACGGGCTGGAAGGCGACTTCAACCGCAAGAAGACGTCGGCCTTTGCCGGCCTGATGGGCCAGCAGGTTGCGGCAAAGGGTGTCACCGTGGTCGATGACGGCACGATCGCCGAGCGGCGCGGCTCGCTGACCGTCGACGACGAAGGCACGCCTTCGGCGCGCAACGTGCTGATCGAAGACGGCATACTGGTCGGCTACATGCAGGACCGCCAGAACGCCCGCCTGATGGGCATGAAGGCGACCGGCAACGGCCGGCGCGAGGGTTATGCGCATCAGCCGATGCCGCGCATGACCAACACCTACATGACCTCGGGCGACACGCCGCCGGAAGAGATCATCGCCTCGGTCAAGAACGGCATCTACGCCGTCTCCTTCGGCGGCGGCCAGGTCGACATCACCTCGGGCAAATTCGTGTTCGGCTGCACCGAGGCCTATTTGATCGAGAACGGCAAGGTGACGCAGCCGATCAAGGGCGCGATGCTGATCGGCAACGGCCCCGACGCCATGCACCGCGTCAGCATGGTCGGCAACGACATGAAGCTCGACAACGGCATCGGCATGTGCGGCAAGGCCGGACAGGGCGTGCCGGTCGGCGTCGGCCAGCCGCATCTGAGGATGAACCAGATGACGGTGGGCGGCACAAGGGTTTGAGGACGCTCAATCCGGCAGGCTTGAACAGCACCCGCAGCTAGAGTATCTTACCTTTGTCTTACACACGGTAAGCTTACGATGGCTGGTGCCGAAAAACTCATAACCACCGTCTCGACCAAGGGACAAGTGATCCTCCCCAGCGCGATCCGGAAACGGAGGGACTGGGGCGCCGGCACGCGTCTGCAGGTCGAAGACACACCCGAGGGTGTTCTTCTGAAACCAGCGCCGGCCTTTACCCCGACGCGGCCGGAAGACGTGTTTGGTGTGCTGCCGCACAGCGGCAAGCCGAAGACACTGGAAGAGATGGACGCGAGCGTCCTTGCTGAAGCGCGGCGGCGCCATGCTCGCGATTGATACCAACCTTGTCGTCAGATACCTGACGAACGACCATCCCGAACAGTCCCCGGGATCCCGGCGGCTGATCGATGGTCAAGCTGTGTTTGTCGCCGTCACCGTGATCCTGGAGGCTGAGTGGGTGCTGCGCAGCGCCTATGGCTACGGCCAGGCCGAAGTCGTCAGGGCGCTGCGGGCGTTCGGCGGGCTTTCCACAGTGGAGATGGAAGAGGCCGCGCTTGTCTCCTCCGCGCTTGACCTGGCTGAGGCAGGGATGGACTTCGCGGATGCGCTGCATCTCGGCAAGTCTGCGCATTGCTCGGGGTTTGCGACCTTCGACCGCAAACTCATCAAAGCTGCTCGGGCTGCGGGGCATAGTGGCGTGCAAGAGGCGTAGCTACCCGCCGGATGCGAACACGATCGTGTTAGCAAATTATTAAATGTTCAATTGCTTGGGCCGCCGTTTCCGCATTAACTTGGCAGCAATCTTCTCGTTGCGGTGGTGTTGGCAGTGCAGCGTTCCCTTGGCGTCCTGACCTCTTCTTTCCTCCTTGGCCTTTTCTCGTTGATCGGCGCCACGTCGCTGTCTGTCGACCCGGGGGCGGCGCAGTCGACCTTGTTCAAGCGGCCATCGACGCAGCCCTCCGCGGACGGGGTTCGCTCCGTCTCGGTTGGAGGGCGCACCAGCGTTCCCTACGGCTGGCTCGATTTCTGCCATCGCCGGCCGAAAGAGTGCAAGGTGCCTGCCCTGCAGGCCGCGAACGTCAAGCTGACCGCGCAGAACATGCGCACCCTCAAGCGCATAAACCAGAAGGCGAACCGCGCCATCAAGCCCGTCAGCAACTACGATCACTGGGGCACGATGATGGACCACTGGGACTATCCGGTGGATGGCAAGGGCGACTGCAAGATCTACGCGCTCTACAAGCGCAAGCTTCTCCTGGAGGCAGGATTTCCGCGGCAAGCGCTGCTGATGACGGTGGTGCGCGACCTGAACAATGAAGGGCACACGATCCTGACGGTGAAGACCGACAAGGGCGATCTCGTCCTCGACAATCTGGTCGACGAAGTCCGGCCCTGGAACGCGACCGGCTATTAT
Source organism: Mesorhizobium sp. M1E.F.Ca.ET.041.01.1.1 (assembly GCF_003997355.1). NCBI lineage: Bacteria > Pseudomonadati > Pseudomonadota > Alphaproteobacteria > Hyphomicrobiales > Phyllobacteriaceae > Mesorhizobium > Mesorhizobium sp. M1E.F.Ca.ET.041.01.1.1. The sequence continues at coordinate 4,700 of NZ_RZSL01000327.1, forward strand.
TTCCTGAAACGCCAGTCGCAGCAGAACCCGAACATCTGGGTGTCGATCAACCAGCGCGGCGGCACGCCGAAAACCTGACGAATGCCGCCGGGCTCGTGGACTGAGCGGCCTGCCGGAACTGTACGCTTTCGAGGGCTGCTATCGCGCAATTGGCGGCGGAAACCATTACACACTTTTCCTGGCACTGCTCCCCGCCGCGACAGCCTACTGCTTGCAGGCCGGTTCGCCCTCCTGTCCGCAAGACGGTTTCTTCTTGAACTGCTGCTGCGGCTGCGGCTGCTGCTGCGGGAGACGCCGCTCTTGCATCTGTGGTCTCGGCTGGGCGCGGAATTCCGGCTTCGGCTCTGATCTTTGCGGCCGGAGCATCTGCTCGCTCGGCCTTTCCTGCCTGAACTGGCGCTGCGCATTCTCGTTCGGCCTGTTGACCTTGAAGTTGCGCTGGACGTCGACCCCCGCGCCGCCGGAACCTTCTTCGTTCTGCAGCCTGCGGAACTTCCTGCTCCGGTCGTTCCCGCCGGCCGAGCCCTGATTTTCGTCGGAGAACACGGACGGATTGTTCCTCCTTAGCCGCTTCTGAATGCTCGGCCCGTTGTCGGCCGGCTCACCGTTGACGGTCGGCAGCCTGCGGAACTTCCTGTTCTTCACGTTCCCGTCGACCGAGCCCTGGCTCTGGTCGAAGAACATGTCCGGATTGTTCCTCCTAAGCCGCTTCTGCACGCTCGGCCCATTGTCGGCCGGCTCGCCGTTGACGGTCGGCAGTCTGCGGAACTTCCTGCTCTTATTGTCGCGGTTGGCCGAGCCCTGATCGCCCGGTTCGACAATGGACTGGCCGGCGGACAAATCCCTGCGCGTCAGCTTCTTGGGTTTGCCGGACGGTATGTTCGGATTGTTCTTCCCGAATCTCTGCTGGGCGCTCTGGCCATTGTCGGCCGGCATGCCGTTGACGGTGGGCAGCCTGCGCAATTTCTTGCCCTTCTGCTGACCGCTGCCCTGCTCTCCGGTCGCGGCGCCGGGATTTCCCGTCGCCTCCTGGTTGCCGCCTACAATGCCTTGCTTGCCGAACTGCTTCCTGGACTTGTTGCCTGGCAAATTCCGGCCGTCGAGCACCGGTTTGCCGTTGACGAGCGGCAGCGTTTTGCCATCGGCTCCCGGCAAGGCGTGGTCGGTTGAGAGCTTGCGGGTTTTGGACTGGGTTTCCGACAGCGGAGTCGTGGCACCAGGCTGCTGACCCTGGATAGCGCGCTGGCCGGGCTTCAGCGGCAAGCCGCTCTGCTCCTGATTGAACTGGGCGCGACCGGTCGCGGCCGCCCTCTTTTTCAGCACCGGCGGTAGCGCGACCCTGGCCGCCAGCGCCGCACCGGTGCCGACGGCAGCTCCAGTCATTTTCTGGCGAGTGGTGAGGCCGCCCTCGGCATTGCCGCTTGGCTGTACGGCCTGATTGGTGATCTCGTTGTTGATCACCGTGTTATTTATGACCGTCGCGTTGTGGATGTTGTTGAAGATGATGTTGTCCCGCGGCGGCACGATGTCATGCGGCGGCCTGACCCATACGGGCACGGGCACGAAGACCGGCACCGGCAAAACAAAGACCTCGACCGGCGGCCGCGGCGGCGGCAGCACGATGAAATCCGGCGGCGGTGGCGGCAGGAAGATGATTGTGACCGGCGGCGGCGGTTCGAAGTCGAAATCGGGGTCGTCGAAATAGAGCACCGGGCGATCGACATAGACGATCTCCTCCGCCGGTGGCGGTGGCACATCGTAGATGATGACGGTGAAGCTTGGCGGCGGCTCGAGCTCGGCATCGAAATGTCTCAGCCGGCGCCGCGCGTCCCAGGCATGCGGCCCGTGCGGATAGCGCTCGAGGTAGGACCAGTAGGCTTCCGGCGTGTCCTCCATCCAGGTTTCACGCCAGGTGATCGCCTCCCGCCGCGCGGCGATGATGGCGCGCACCCGCTTGGCCATCGGATCGTGCGGATAAGCGACCAGGAAATCCTGGTAGCCGCGCAGCGTATCGCGGTCGAGCGCCGCGACATAGGCGTCGCGGGCATCAAAGTCGCGAATTTCCCTTGTCCGGTTGGCTTGGGATTCGGCCTCGGAAACCTTGGGTGCCGGCGCATCCGGCGCGCGGTCGAAGAAGACGAAGGGCGCGCTGATCTTCGAGGCGTCCCAAGGCACCTCGGCGCCTTCCGTCACCTCGTTGACGCGCAGGCGCGTGCGGTCGAACACATCCTCGAGCGGCAGGCCGCCCTCGCGCATCATCTCGGCCAGTGCCTGGGCATAGGC
>NZ_RZSL01000328.1:0-6966 GCF_003997355.1 Mesorhizobium sp. M1E.F.Ca.ET.041.01.1.1
GTTGACCCCGTGCTCCACCTTCGAGCGGACCCGCATGAACTCGCCCTTGCGTGTACCGACGGTCAATTGGCAGCCGGTGCCGCAATGCGGGCAGACCGTGTCGGTCTCGACCAGATCCCAGGGCCGCGCCTTGTAGCGATAGGGGAAGCTCATCAGCGCGCCGACCGGGCAGACCTCGACGCAATTGCCGCATTGGTCGCAACTCGCGAGACTGCCCTCGAAGCCAGTGACAGCGGTATCCATGCCTTTTTCAACGGTGCCCAGGGCGACCGCGCCTACGACTTCTTCGCACATCCGGACGCAGCGCTGGCACTGGATGCAGCGGTTGACGTTCATGATGATGACCGGGCTGAGACGGATGTCCTTGGAGTGGAACACACGCTTGGCATCGCGGAACCGGCTTGCGCGGGGTCCGTACGCCATCACCATGTCTTGAAGCTCGCACTCGCCGCCCTTGTCGCAGATCGGGCAGTCGAGTGGGTGATTGGCAAGCAGCATGTCGAGCATGGAAGAGCGCGTTTCTTCGATCAGCCGCGTGTTCGTGTGCACCACCATGCCGTCGGTGATCGCGGTGGCGCAAGCAGGCTGCAGCCGCCGCTGCCCCTCAATCTCCACCAGGCACATGCGGCAGGAGGCTAGCGCCGGCAGCCGCTTCAGGTAGCAGAAGGTCGGGATGTCGATGCCCAGACGCTCGGCGGCCTGAAGCACCGTGGAGCCCGCCTCCACTTCCAGCGTTCGTTCATCGATTGTCACGCGAACCATGGCTTCCTCGCGGTCCTCTCGTTGCGCCCTCTTCAGTGAAACGGGCACCTCCGCTCCTCAATGTGCGTGACGAATTCATCTTCGAAATGGGCCAGTGCTGCCCGCAGGCCCATTGCCGCGCCATCGCCCAAAGCGCAGAACGTGTTACCGAAAATGCCCTTGCAGAGCGCCCCCAACTGTTCCAGATCGCCCGGCTCGCCTTGGCCCGCCTCGAGCCGGCGCAGCACCTTGACGACCCAGTTCAACCCTTCGCGGCAGGGGGTGCACTTGCCGCAGGACTCGTGGTGGAAGAACTCGATGATCCGGGTGGCGACTTTGACGATGCAGGTCGAGTCGTCGATCACGATCACCCCGGCCGAGCCGAGCATCGAGCCGGCAGCGGCCAACGAGTCGAAGTCCATCCCGACGTCCAGCCCGCGCTCCGGGATCAGTGGTGCCGAGACCCCGCCTGGGATCACCGCCTTGAGCTGGCGCCCTGGCAGCGGCCCGCCGGCATGATCACAGACCAGTTCGCGCAGCGGTATCCCCATCGGCAGCTCGTAAAGGCCAGGTTTGCGCACCTGTCCGCTGAGGCAATAGAGCTTTGGGCCGGGGCTCTTGTCCGGTCCGATGCCGCGGAACCAGTCGGCCCCTCGCACCACGATATGCGGGACGCAGGCCAGCGTCTCGACGTTGTTGATAACGGTCGGGCTGGCGTAGAGTCCTTCGACCGCCGGAAAGGGGGGTTTCAGGCGCGGCTGCGCCCGCTTGCCTTCGAGCGAGTCGAGCATCGCGGTCTCCTCGCCGCAGATATAGGCGCCGGCTCCGCAATGGATGTGCACGGCGAAGCTGAAATCCGAGCCCAGGATACGCGTTCCCAGATAACCCTTCGCATGAGCCTCGGCGATCGCCTGCTCCAGCCGCGCGATCGCCAGCGTGTATTCCCCGCGGACATAGACATAGGCGGTTTCCGCTCCTATCGCGTAGGCGGAGATCGCCATGCCCTCGATCAGTTGGTGCGGGTCACGCTCCATGATGATCCGGTCCTTGAAGGTGCCCGGCTCGCCTTCGTCGGCGTTGCAGCACAGGTATTTCGGCTTGCCGGCACGCTTGGGCACGAAGCTCCATTTCATTCCTGTAGGAAATCCGGCTCCGCCGCGACCGCGCAGGTTGGATTTCTTGACAAGGTCGATGATCTCGTCGGGCGTGTGCTCCCGCAGGGCCTTGGCCAACGCCTTGTAGCCGCCGCCGGCCTCATAGGTCGACAGCAGATGGCCATCCGGCGCGTCCACGTTCTTGAGAAGGACCGGTTCGAACATGGCGCTATTCTCCCGGCGGCCCTGCGGCGGCGAGATCGGCCCTTGTCGCTCGCCGCACCGTCGCGCGCAGCCTGTCCAGGAGCGCGTCGATCCGCGCTATGTCGAGGTCGCCGTGATAGTCGTCGCCGACCTGCATCACCGGGGCCATCTCGCAAGCACCGAGGCATTCGACTGTCGAAAGCGTGAACAGCCCATCCGGGGTAGTGCCGCCTTTCTTGATCCCGAGCACCTCCTCCAGGTGCCTCAGCAGGTCTTCGGATCGGCGCAGCATGCAGGAAACGTTGTCGCAGAGCTGCAGGTGGAAAATGCCGACCGGCTCGGTGTGGAAGAGGGTGTAGAAGGTCGCCAGTTCGTAGACCCAGATACGCTCGACCCCGAGGATGTCGGCGACCTCTTCCAGCACCGGGCCGGGCAGATGGCCATGTTCCCTCTGCGCAATCAGAAGCGCGGGCATGATCGCCGAGCGCTGGTCGGGATATCGCGCCGCCGCCTCTTCGATTTTTTCGCGCATGGTCATCGCGTCCAAATCCTCTGCTACTTGTCCACCTCCGCCATCACGGGGTCGAGGCTGCCGAGCACGGCGATCATATCCGCCAGATAGCGCGCGTTGGTGACCCCGAAGAGTCCCTGAAGGTTGACGAACGAGGGTGACCGCACCTTCATGCGGAACGGTTTCGGCGACCCGTCGCTGACGATGTAGAAGCCGAGCTCGCCCTTTGGCGCCTCGATCGCCGAATAGACCTCGCCCTTCGGCACCTTGAAGCCATAGGCCGACAGGTCGAAATGCTGGATCAGCGCCTCCATCGAACAGTGCACCCGGTCCTTGTCCACCGGGAAGGCGATCGTCGGCATGTCGATCTGGAACGGCCCGTCGGGCATCTGGTCGAGGCATTGCTCGATGATCCGGACGCTCTCGCGCATTTCCTCGACCCGGCATCGCCAGCGTGCATAGCAATCGCCCTCTTGCCTGGTGATGACCCTGAAATCGAGCTGGTCGTAAATTTCGTAAGGCTCGTCGCGGCGGATATCCCAGTCGACGCCCGAGGCGCGCAGGTTCGGGCCGCTCAGGCCGAGATCGATGCCGTCTTCGGGCGAAATCACACCGATCCCTTGCGTGCGTTTCAGGAACACCCGATTGCTGTCGAGCAACCGTTCATAGTCGCGGATCCGGTTCGGGAAGATGTCGCAGAACTCCCGGATCTTAGGGAAGAACCCATCGGGCAGGTCCTCGCGCACGCCGCCGACCCGGCAGAATGAGGTGTGCATCCGCGCCCCGCTGATCATCTCCAGCAGGTCCATGATCATTTCGCGCTCGCGCATGGCGTAAAGCAGCGCGGTCATGGCGCCCAGGTCCATCGGAAGCGCGCCGGTGATCAGGAGATGGCCGGAAATCCGCGCCAGTTCCGCCATCAGCACGCGGATATATTGCGCGCGGACAGGTGCCTGGATGCCCAGGAGCTTCTCCACCGCAAGCGCGAAGGCCAGGTTGTTCGAGGGTGGACAGAGGTAGTCCAGCCGGTCGGTCAGCGGAAAAATCTGGGTGTAGGCGAAACTCTCGGCCAGTTTCTCGGTGCCGCGGTGGAGGTAGCCGATATGCGGGTCCACGCGCGCGACATATTCGCCATCCAGTTCGAGGACGAGCCGCAGCACGCCATGCGTACTGGGATGCTGTGGGCCGAGGTTGAGAAGCACCTCCCTGGTGTTGGGCGTATCGGCTTCCGGCCGGCTCAGTTCCGTGACTTCGGTCATCTCAAGTCCCGGGTGTGGAACGGCCTCCCTGTGGAATGTCCTTGGTGGCAAGGTCGGGCTGCGTCGGCGGCGGACCCTCTGCGCCGAACGGGTTCAGCTTGTCCTTGTAGCCGCGGAGCGGAAAGTCCTTGCGCTGCGGGAAGCCCTCGAACCCTTCCCACATATAGATCCGGCGCAGGTCGGGGTGGCCTTCGAACCTGATCCCGTACATATCCCAGGCCTCGCGCTCATGCCAGTTGGCGGTGCGCCAGACCCCCGTCACCGACGGAACCCGCGGCGGATCGCCGAGGCGGCACTTGATCCGCACACGCCATTTGTTCGGCAGCGAAAAGAGGTGGTACACCGCCTCATAGCGCGGTGCTTCTGGGTAGTGATCGACCCCGCAGATGTCGGACAGGAAATCGAACCGCAGCGCCGGGTGTTCCTTGAGGAACCGGCAAAGCTCGACGATCATGCCAGGCGGAGCGGCGAAAGCGTGAACCCCGTGCGAGAAACCAAGCTGCTCGATCGTCCCGCCGAAGCGTTCCACGATCAGGGCAGGGATGAGGGGTGTCTCCACGCTCATGGCACTGCGGCCCGTTCCGCAGGCGCCCCTGCCAGCGCCCTGGATTTCTTGATCTTCTCCTGAAGCAGGAGGAAGCCGTGCATCAGCGCCTCGGGCCGTGGCGGGCAGCCGGGCACATGCACGTCCACCGGCACGAAGGTCTCGGCTCCCTGCACCACCGCATAGGTGTTGTAGACACCGCCCGAGATCGCGCAGGTGCCCATGGCGATGACCCAGCGAGGCTCCGGCATCTGGTCATAGAGCCGGCGCACCACGGGAGCAAATTTCCGCGTTATGGTGCCGGCGATGATCATCACGTCGGACTGGCGCGGCGAAGGCCGGAACACCACGCCGAAGCGGTCGAGATCGTAGCGGGCACAGCCCGCCGAGATCATCTCGATGGCGCAGCAGGCGATGCCGAAGGTCTCCGGCCACAGCGCCGACCTTCGGCCCCAGCTGATCAGGCTGTCGGCCGTGGTGAACAGCACGCTGTCGCGGATGGCGTTGTTTACACCTCCCATTCCAGCGCTCCCTTCAGCCAGGCGTAGGCGAAGCCCACGAGAAGCAGCAGTATGAAGACGAACATCTCGACATAGCCGACCGGCCCGATTTCCTTCAGGACGACGGCCCAGGGAAAGAGGAACATCGTCTCGACATCGAAGACGACAAACAGGATCGCGAGGATGAAGAACTGCACCCTGAAGCGGCCGCCGGCGGCCTCACCAGCCGGGTCCATGCCGCATTCGTAGGGCATGTTCTTTGCGGGGTAGGGGTTGGACGGGCGCAGCAGCGAGGAAACAAAAAGGGTAGCTATCGCCACCAGAACAATTCCGGCGACCATGAACAGTACCGGCAGGAACTCCATTCCGGTCACGTCGCACAGCCCCGGTCACCCGCCGAGGGCTTTGCTCAGGCCGCCACCGACGCCTTGAGGCCGGTGATGCGGGCGCCCTGGAAGCGACAAGGGCATTCCTTTCTAGTTCGCCAGAGTATTCCGACGATTGGATCATTGCAAATCCAATCGATCAGCCGCCGGTTGCTGCATGTTGGGCAAGCCTTAGAAACCACGCCGGAAATAGGCCGATGCCGATGGTGCCTGCAGCGGTGAAGGCGAGCGTGGCGCGGACCGAGGGCGTCAGCGCCGGCACGAACGCGCCTTCCGGCTCTCGCATGTAGATCACCATCACGATGCGGATGTAGAAGTAGGCGGCTACGGCGCTTAGCAGCACGGCGATCACCGCCAGCATGACAAAGCCCCGCTCGACGAGCGCGACCAGTACGTAGAACTTGGCGAAGAACCCGGCCGTCGGCGGAATGCCGGCCAACGAGAACAGATAAAGCAGCATCAGAAGCGCCAGGCCGCGATGCGACTTGGCGAAGCCGGCGTAGTCCTCGATGACCTCGCCCGAGAAATTGCCGTTCCGCATCATGATGACGGCGCCGAATATGCCGAGGTTCATGAACGCATAGATCAGCAAATAGAGCATCACGCTGGCCACTCCGTCCGCACCGCCGGCCGCCACACCGAACATGGCGAACCCGGCATGGGCGATGCTGGAATAGGCCAGAAGGCGCTTGAAATTCTCCTGCACCAGCGCCACGAAACTACCTAGCGCCATTGTCGCGGCTGCAATGACCGCGACGATGATCCAGGCGTTCGAGGCTGCGACCAGCGGGTTGAGGAACACCCGCAGGATCACGGCGAAGCCCGCTGCCTTGGGCCCCACCGACATGAAGGCGGTGATCGTCGTCGGCGCGCCTTCATAGACGTCCGGTACCCACATATGGAACGGCACGGCGCCGACCTTGAATGCCAGCCCCGCGACGATAAAGACCACGGCCAGAAGCAATCCGGGATCGAGCGGACCACCGGTCGCCGCCGCAGCCATCCTGTCCAACTGCGTGGTGCCGACGAGCCCGTAGACCAGCGAAACGCCGTAAAGGAAAATCCCGGTCGAGACCCCGCCAAGGATCACGAATTTCAGCGCCGCTTCGTTCGACCGCTGCTGCCGCCGCAGGAAACCGGTCAGCACATAGGTGCAGAGCACCATCAGCTCGAGGCCTACATAGATCGACAGGAGGTCGATCGCCGAGGCCATGATCATCATTCCCGAAAGCGCCAGGAGCAGCAGCACATAGTATTCACTGCTCCCGATCCCTTCGATCTCGGCATATTTTCGCGAAAGAAGAAATGTCAGAACGGCGACCAGGTAGAACACGACCTTGAAGAAGACCGCGAAGCGGTCGGCGATGAACATGCCCGAGTAAGCCGGCCGCACCTCGTCAGCCAGCATGAGTGTTGCAAAGGCGGCAATCAGCACGATCGCGACTGAACCCCAGACCAGGAAGTGCTGCTGCCCTTTGCGCACAAACTGTCCCAGGATCAGAAGGATGCAGGCCCCGGTAACCACCACGATCTCGGGCAGGCTCGCCAGGATCGACTGGAAAAGCACGGCGGCGGTCATTGGGCGCCCCCCTTGCCGTGCACCTGCGCCAGCAGATGCTCCACCGAGGCGTCGATGATTTCGAGAAAGGGCTTCGGATAGAGTCCGATCCAAACAACGAAGACGGCTAGCGGCAGGATCGCCGCCATCTCGCGAGCGTTCACGTCGC
>NZ_RZSL01000329.1:0-6960 GCF_003997355.1 Mesorhizobium sp. M1E.F.Ca.ET.041.01.1.1
GTTGGGCGCCTCGCGATGCGCGCTCTCGATCACGTCGCCGCTGAGGTTGATCAGCGCCGCGTCGATGCCGAGCGGGGTGAGGTGGATGCCGACGGCATAGCCGCCTTCGGGATTTATGCGCAGCGTTGCCGGCGGCAGGCCGCGGCCCTTCGGCTCCTCGCGGACCGACAGGATGTAACCCTGCTCCTCCAGTTCGCGAACGATGGTCGATACGGTCTGGACGGTGAGGCCGACATGCCGGGCGATGTCGCCGCGGGCGATGGGGCCGAAGCGACGGATGGATTCGAGCACGATGCGCCGGTTGTACGGCCGCCCGAACTCCTGATTGGTCCCTCGCAACGCCATGCCTTGCGCTCCCATCTGACGCAAAGTTCGCAGAGAAGATTTATTCAGTCAAATGGAATTCAAAAATAAATCAACGATGGAATCCTGAGGCTCGGGAAAGGGCAGGACCGGTTTAGGACCTGTGAACGTGCCGTCCTTGGCTGATTGCCTCCATATTGAAGCCGCCTCAATGGTGAGGAACCAGCAATCGTTTGATCCGCCAGGCATGGAGCAGAAATGATCGAATTGCCGTTTGCCCGCGACGAATACCAGCAGCGGCTTCGCAAGATCCGGACCGAGATGTCGAAGCGTGGCCTCGAACTCCTGATCGTCAACGACGTTGCCAACCAACATTACATCACCGGCTATGATGGCTGGTCATTCTACACGCCCCAGATGGTGCTGGTTCCGATCGAAGAGGCCGAGCCGGTCTGGATCGGCCGCGCCATGGATGCGGCGGGCGGGCTTCTGACCGCCTGGATGAAGCCCGAGAACGTGGTCGGTTTTCCGGAAGACCATGTTCAGCGGGCCGACCGCCATCCGATGGACTGGATCGCGAGCTGGATCGCCGCCAAAGGCTGGGGAAACAGGCACATCGGCATCGAACTCGAAGCCTATTACTTCTCTCCCAAAGGGCATGCCCGGCTTGTCGCTGGGCTTCCCAACGCAAAATGGCATGACGCTGATCTCCTGGTGAACTGGATCCGCGTGGTCAAATCCGCTCCCGAGATCGCCTACCTGCGCAAGGCCTCGACGCTCGCCGAAGCTGCCGTCGCGCGGGCCTTTGAAGTCATTGCGCCAGGCGTTCGCGAATGCGATGCCATTGCCTCCATCCAGGCGGCGCAGATCGCCGGCAGCCCGGACTTCGCTGGCGATATCACCGCCCTTCCGCCAACGATCCTCGGCGGCGAGAATGCCTCGGCCCCACACATCATGTGGAGCGACAGGCGGTTCGGTGACAACGAGACGATTGCGCTGGAACTCGCTGGCGTCTGCCGCCGCTACGCGGCCGGGCTGGCGAGAACGATGCAATTGGGCAAGACACCAACCCGTGTCGCGGATACCGCCAAGGCAGTGATCGAGGGCATGGACGCGGTGCTTGACGCGGTCAGGCCGGGAACATCGGCCGAGGCAGTCGAGGCTGCGTGGCGCAAGGTCATCCAACGCTACGGGCTGAAGAAGGAATCGCGCATCGGCTATTCCATCGGCGTCGCCTATCCGCCGGATTGGGGTGAACACACGATCAGCCTCAGGCCGGGCGACAAGACCGTGCTTACGCCCGGCAACGTCGTTCATTCCATCCTCGGAATGTGGATGGATGGTTGGGGCATCGAGATCAGTGAGACCATCCTGGTGACCGAAACCGGCCATGAGACCTTGACCAAGTTCCCGCGAGAGATTCATGTCAAATCCTGAGGGGGAGGCCACGGCAGATCCGGCCGGGAGCGCCACGACCCTGGCTGCGGCGGCGATCCGGTTTCTGTTCGTGCAATCGGACTGACCAACACCGGCTCGTGCAGGGTTCGCACGGACCGACGTGCGTCCGTTCAGTATCTGACAGCCCGGCGCTCGATCAGCACAACGATGCAGAACAGCGCGATCGACAACGACGACGACAGCACGATTGCCGCGTAGAGGCGGTCGGACTGGTAGTTGAAGGTCGCCTGGATGATCAGCGCGCCGAGGCCTTTGTCCGAGCCGATCCATTCGCCGACGATGGCGCCGATGACGGCCGTCGCGGAGGCGATGCGGAGCGAGGAGAACAGCATCGGCAGGGCGCGCGGCAGCCGCAGGCCCCAGAAAATCTCCAGGCGTGTCGCCGACAGCACCCGGAATAGCTCGTGCTCGTTGTCGCTTGCCGAATCCAGCCCGCGGATCATGTTCACCAGCGTCGGGAAGAAGCAGATCACCGCGGCGATGACGATCTTGGGTGTCATGCCGAGGCCGAAGATCAGGATGATGATCGGCGACAGCGCCAGGATCGGAATGGTGTTGAAGAACAGGACGATCGGGAAATAGGCGGCCTGCAGGATGCGGCTGTGCACGAACAGCACGGCAAGCAGCACGGCGGCCAGATTGCCGATGATGAAACCCGCCAACGCCTCGATCAGCGTCGGCCTCAGATTGTCGATGAGAAGCGGAAAATTCTTCTGGAAGACGCCGAAGATCGCGGTTGGCGTCGGCACGATATAGGCGGGAACGCCGAGCAGCGGCAGAAGGTACTGCCAGGCAAGCAGGATCGACGCGGCGCCCAGCACGGGCAGCGCAAAGGTCATCTGCGGGGAGAGCGGCGCCGGTCTCACGACGCGCGCTCCAGCGCCGTGCGCAGCTCCGCCATGGCGGCGACGATCGCCGGATCCTCGCGCGAGCAGCGGTTGCCTTCCTGCTTGAAGGGCCGCATGTCGAGGTCCTTGACCACGCGCCCCGGATTGGCGGCAAGAACGATGACGCGCTCGCCGAGATAGGCGGCCTCGGCGATAGAATGGGTGACGAAGAGGATCGTCGTGCCGGTGCGCCGCCAGAGCGAAAGCAACTCGTCGTTGAGCCGGTCACGGGTGATCTCGTCCAGCGCCCCGAACGGCTCGTCCATCAAAAGCAGTTTTGGCTCGCCGAGCAGAGCGCGGGCGATCGCGACGCGCTGGCGCTGGCCTCCGGAAAGCTGATGCGGCAGGCGCTCACTGAGACCGCCAAGCCCCATCAGTTCGAGCAGCTCGGCGCTGCGGTCTTCGATCCTGCGTGTCAGGCTGCGTTGGCCGACGCCAAGCGGCAGGCGCACATTGTCGCGCACTGTGCGCCAGGGAAGCAGCGTGGAATCCTGGAAGACGAAGCCGACATCGCGGCGCGAGCGCACCGCGTGCGGCGTGGCGCCGAGCACGCTGATCGTGCCGCCGAGCGGATCGAGCAGATCGGCCACCACCCGCAGCAACGTCGACTTGCCGCAGCCGGATGGTCCGAGGATCGACAGGAAGGAGCCGGCCGCGACCGCGAGGTCGAGGCCGGCGAGGACTTTGACGGCCGTCTGCCGGCCGCCATAGCCGACATCGAGCTTCTGGGCTTCGATCGCGTTCGCCATCAGGCCGCAGGGGCATCGAGCTTAGGCCGGTCGGCGGCAGAGAGCTCCAGGATCTTTGTGGTGTAGACATCCTTGGCGGCCGGGCGCCCGTTCGGATACTGGCCGACCTTGTCGAGCAACGCCAGTTGCTCCTCTATCGAGGCCGGATCGAACGTGCCCCAGCCGTCCTTGGCGGTCGCGCCGTCGAAGGAAAGTTTCAACACCAGGTTGACGGTCTTCTGTTCCCAGCCAAGATCCATTTCCGGATAGGCGGCGACCATCTTCTTCACCGCTTCCTGCGGGTTGGCGTGCACCCAGCCCCAGCCCTTGCCGACGGCGCCGATGAATTTTGCCAGCGTGTCCGCATTTTCCTCGATCGCCTTGTCGGTGGCGAAATAGACGTCGGCGTAGGAGCTGAGCCCGAGGTCGCGCACCAGGAGGTCGATACGATCGTCGCCGACCACGCTCAATGCCTGTGTGTTGGTGATCCAGCCGCCGATGGCGTCGACATCGCCGCGTACCAGTGGACCTTTGTCGAAGCCGACATTGACGATGGTGACCTCGGACGGGTCGATGCCGTTCTTGGCCAGGATCTCGTCGATGACGAAGCGCGCGGTCGGCTGGATGCCGATCTTCTTGCCCTTGAGGTCGGCGACATTGCGGATCGGCTTGGCCGGCTTCGAGGTCAGCGCGTAGGGGCCGGTGCGGAAGCCGCAGGCAATGATCTTGACCGGCACGCCGCTGGCGCGCGCGGCATAGAGCTGCGGCGTTTCCGAGAACTGGCCGAGCTGCGCGGCGCCAGAGACGACCGGCGGCACGGTCGAGGCATTGGGGCCGCCGGGGCTGAATTCGATCTCCAGCCCGGCATCCTTGAAATAGCCGTTGGCGACGGCGGCGATGTCGCCGATCTGGCCGTTGGACATCAGCCAGTCATACTGGATGACGACCTTGCCGGCGGCCCTGGCGCCCGGCGTCAGCACAAGCTGCATGCCGGCCGACGCGGCCGCGACCGCTGCGAGGCCGCTCTTCACGAAAGTGCGGCGGTTCAGTCGATTGTCTCGGTTCCCACTCATTTTTCGCTCCTGTTGCAGATTTCTTGTCTCTTCTTTCCCAGCGCCGCTCCCTCCGGCGCGGCGTCGTCTACGGCTGTTCGTCGTGGTAGTCGCCAGGGCCGCCGTCGAGCCAGGCGTAGAGCTCCCAGAGCGTGTCGTCCGGGTCGGCGAAATAGACGCAGCGCGCATTCCAGACGTAGTTTTCGGGCGGGCCGTAGAAGGGCACGCCCTTGGCGCTGAGTTCGCCATGCAGCCGATCGATATCGGCAGGTGTGTCGAGCTGGACGGCGACGCAGACCTTGTGCGCATGACGCGGCGATCTGAGATTCGAGACGCCGGTGTGCCGGTTGATGTGGTCGAGCTCCCAGGCGGCGAGCGTCACGCCCTCGCCATGGAAATCGGCGAAGCCTTCGGCGCGGCGACGCAGGCGGAAGCCGAGTTTCCCGACATAGAAGTCGACCGTGCGCTCGATATTCTCGACGAGCAGGCAGACGTCGGAGATGCGGGTGACGCTCGCCGGCATCTATTTCGCTCCGCTTGTTTTCGAGAGCGGCAGCTTGACGCCGACGCGGTTGGCGGCGCCGATGATATGCGTGCGCATCGCCGCCGCGGCGGCCACGGGATCGCCTGCCACCAGCGCCTCGTAGATGCGCACATGCTCGCCGACATTGATCTCGACGAGATCGTGCAGCGGGTTGGTGAGGCGGGCGTAGTGGATCGAGTGACGGATCTGCTCGCAGACGAAGGAAATGAAGGTGTGGATGTAGCTGTTGCCTGTGGCCCGCGCGATCTCGCGGTGGAAGAGCAGGTCGGCGTCGATGCTGCCTTCCTCCCAGCGCTCCTCGCCGCCCATGCGGTCGAGCGCCGCCTTGATCGAATCGAGATGTTCTTGACCGCGCCGCGCCGCGGCGAGAGCCGCCGACTCGGACTCGAGGATGCAGCGCAGCTCGAACAGCCGCTCCATATTGTGCGTGTCCTTGAGCGCCTCGCGGTCGATGCGGATCGCGGCCCGCTGCTCGGGCGCCAGCACGAAAGCGCCGATGCCTTGCCGGGCCTCTATCATGCCGTCCGCACGGAGCTGCGCGATCGCCTCGCGCACGACGTTGCGGCTGACGCCGAATTTCTCCGACAGCTCCTGCTCGGTCGGCAGCCGCGCGCCGGGGTTCAACTCGCCGGATTCGATCTCGCGGCTGAGGAAGGTAGCGACCCGGTGGGGCAGCGTCTCGACAGTGCCGATAGCGGCCAGTCTTTGCTTCATGGGAAAGTCTCCGTCGAGGGCAGCAGGCAGCCCGGGTTCATCAGCCCCTTTGGGTCGAGCGCGGTTTTCAGCGCCGTGATCATGCGACGATGTGTGGGCGTGAGTCCGGACCAGAATTCGCGCCGGCGGCTGCGGCCGATGCCGTGCTCGGCGCTGATCGAGCCGCCGAGGCCGACGGCAATGTCGTAGAGTCCCGCCGTGATCTCCGCGCCGCGCGCGCGGGCTTCCGCCGTGCCGAGATCGAGCGGTGGCAGCACATTGAAATGGATGTTGCCGTCGCCGGCATGGCCGTAGGCCAGTGGGATCCAACCGGGATGCTCGTGCGTGACGAAGCGGCGCGCGCGCTCGATCAGGGCAGGGATGTCCGAGATGCGGACCGAGAGATCGGTGCGCACGTGATAGCCGCGCTTCGCCTGGCCTTCGACCAGCCCTTCGCGGATCGCCCAGAAGGCGTTCGCCTGCGCGTTGCTGGTCGCGAGAACTGCGTCGGTCACCAGGCCTCCCTCCATGGCATCGGCAAGGAAGCCGGCCAGCAAGCCGTTGAGATCGATGGTCGGCCCGGAGGACAATTCGATCAGCACCTGCACGGGAGCCGCGACCGGCGCGGTAATTCCAGGGTCGATCAGCCGGGCAAGCTCGATGCATTCCGAGCCGATGATTTCGAAGGCCGAGATGAGGTCGCAACAGTCGCGGCGCGCCCGGTTGAACAGCGCGATGGCCGCCTCGAACGAGGCGAGACCGAGATAGCCCGTTTCGGTCCGAGCGGGCTTCGGGAACAGCTTGACCTCGACGCCGGTGATGATGCCGATCGTGCCCTCCGAACCGATGAAAAGCTGCTTCAGGTCATAGCCGCTGTTGTTCTTGCGCAGCCCGGAGAACCCGTTCCACAACTCGCCATCCGCAAGCACGACTTCCAGTCCGAGGATCAGGTCGCGCACCATGCCGTAGCGCAGCACGTTGACGCCGCCGGCATTGGTCGCGGCATTGCCGCCGATCTGGCAACTGCCTTGCGCGCCGAGCGCCAGCGGAAACAGGCAGTCCTGTGCCTCGCTCGCGTCCTTGATCGTCTGCAGCACGCAGCCTGCGTCGGCTTGCAGTGTGAAGTTCTCAGGATCGATCCGACGGATGGTGTTCAGTCGCTCCAGGCTGATGACGACCCGGCCGGCGTCCTTCGTATCGATCGCACCCGAGACCAGCCCGGTGTTGCCGCCTTGCGGAATGACGCCGAGGCCGAGCTCGCAACAAAGGCGCATCAATGCCTGCACCTCGGCGAC
>NZ_RZSL01000032.1:0-22957 GCF_003997355.1 Mesorhizobium sp. M1E.F.Ca.ET.041.01.1.1
GGCCTTCGGCACGCAGATCGCTCTGCTGCGACAGGGCGTGCCCGTGCTCGGCATTATCGACCAGCCGATCACCGGCGAGCGCTGGCTCGGTCGCATCGGCCATCAGACCGTCCTCAACGGCGAGCCGATCCACACGAGCCCGACCACGACCCTCGGCGAGGCCATCGTCTATACGTCAGCGCTTGAACAGTTCGACGCCGACAAGCGGGATCGGTTTTCGGCGCTCGCCTCCAGTGGTCTTTTCACCAGAATGTCGCATGACTGCTATGCGGCGGGCCTGCTGGCTCTCGGCGGAGTCGACCTGCTTCTGGAAAGCAATGTTTTCGACTACGACATCCTGCCCCAGATGCCGATCATACTCGGTGCAGATGGCGTCGTTACCGACTGGGACGGACAATTGCTTTGCGATGCATCGCGCTACGAAACCGTGCTGATGGCGGCGAATGAAGAACTCCACCGCGCGGCCCTGGTGCAACTCCGGAAACGGTGACGAGCAGCACCCATGTTTGCCTGGCTGCAAAGTTTCCCTTCCCCGCGGATGTGGTGTCGCCTGGTGTGATCGCCGGTGAGTGATCGCCAGACTAATTGCTCTTCGTCGCCTCGATCGTCGCTTGACAGTATGCAACCTTGCGCTTACTAAGTTGTAGGCCCAACCGTACAACTTGACTATGACCGCTGCAAAACCAATCTCGCCAGTTCAGTCGCTGCAAATCCCGGACCTGCCCGGGCCGAATGCTCCGCGGCGTGGATTGACCCACCCAGGGCGCTGGATCAGCGCCGTCATCGGGCTCGCGCTACTGGCGTTGATCGTCCGCGCCTTCGCCATCGGACAAATAAGGTGGGACGTGGTCGGGCAGTTCCTCACCGCCCGCGTCATCGTCATCGGGTTCGGCTGGACGCTGCTGATCTCGGCTTGCGCGTTGGCCCTGGGCATCGCCCTCGGCTTCGCGTTTGGCATCATGCGCACCGCCGCCAATCCGACATTGCGTTTTGCTTCATGGCTCTATGTCTGGATCTTTCGCGGCACGCCGGTGCTGCTGCAACTGCTGATCTGGTTCAACATCGGGCTGGTCTTCCCGAGGCTCTACATTCCGGGCCTGGTCGACGCGCGAATGGTCGACGTGGTGACACCCTTTGTCGCCGCTGTCCTGGGGCTCGGCGTCAACGAGGGCTCCTACCTCACCGAGGTGGTGCGTGGCGGCATCGGGTCCGTGGATCGCGGCCAGGTCGAGGCCGCGCATACCCTGGGCATGGCGCCCGGTCAGACGATGCGCAGGATCGTGTTGCCGCAGACCTTGTGGCTGATCCTTCCGGTGCTGGGCAACAGCGCCGTCGGCATGCTCAAATTCTCTTCGCTCGCCGCGACCATCGCCATGGGCGAGATGCTCAACGCGGCGCAGCGCATCTACTTCATCAACGGCGCGGTCATCGAGCTGCTCTTCGTCTGCGCCATCTGGTACCTGGCCGGAACCACCATGCTGTCGATCGGCCAATTCTATCTCGAGCAGCATTTCGGACGCGGTGCCGCCACGGCGGGAAACCGCAAGCAATGGTTCAAGATTAGCTCGTGGCGCGCCATGGCTTCGGGGGAAGCATGAGTCTCGCGGTCAAGGCGGTCGGCGTCCGCAAAAGTTTCGGCGGCCATGAGGTGCTGAAAGGCCTCGACCTCGAGGTCGCCTATGGCGAGGTGCTGTGCATCCTCGGCCCGTCGGGCAGCGGCAAGAGCACGTTCCTGCGCTGCGTCAACCACCTTGAGATTCCCAATGCGGGCTATGTCTGGGTGGACGGCTCGATCATGGGCTACGAGCTGCGCTCCGGTGTCCTGCAGGAACTGCCGGTTCGCTGCCTGCGCGCCCAGCAGAGCCAACTGGGGATGGTGTTCCAGCACTTCAATCTCTTCGCCCACCGGACGGTGCTGGGCAACGTCATCGAAGGGCCGATGGTCGTGCGCGGCCTGCGCCGCGCCGAGGCCGAAAAACGCGCCATGGCGCTGCTCGACCAGGTCGGCATGGCCGGGCGCGCGTCGAGCTATCCGGCGCAGCTTTCCGGCGGCCAGAAACAGCGTGTCGCCATCGCCCGCGCGCTTGCGATGGAGCCGCGCGTGATGCTGTTCGACGAACCGACCAGCGCACTCGACCCCGAGCTGGTGGGCGAGGTGCTCGAGGTCATGCGTGGCCTCGCCAAGGGCGGCACCACCATGGTGGTCGTCACGCATGAAATCGGCTTTGCCCGCGAAGTCGCCGATCGCGTGCTGGTGATGATCGACGGCGAAATTCGCGAGACCGGGAAACCCGAGCAGGTTCTCAGCAACCCCGGCGATCCGCGTGTCAGAACATTCCTTAGCCGCGTGCTGTCCTGAGATCAGGCCGCGCATAATTCAAAATGGGAGAAGACCAAAAATGAAACTAACGCTTTCGATCGCGCAGCGCCTTGCCGCCGCAGCACTTCTGGGCCTGGCTATCGGCAGTCCTGCCCGGGCCGCGACGGATGAAGCAGCGGCCGCGAAGCTGCCGGATGCCGTTCGCACCGGCGGCAAGCTCAATGTCACCATCAGCCTCGCCTACCCGCCGATGGAGTTCAACGACGCCGGCTCGACCGACCTCAAGGGCTTCGATATTGATCTGGCAAAGGCGATCGCCGAGCGGCTTGGTCTGACGGCCGATTTCCAGAACGTCGACTTTCCGCAGCTCATTCCGCAGGTCGTCACGGGCCGCTCCGACCTGATCATGACGGCCTTCTCCGACAAGGCCGAACGCCAGACGCAGCTGGACTTCATCGACTACTTCCAAACCGGCAACGTCTTCTATACCGCTGCCGAGCTGAAGGATTCTGTCAAGACCGAGGCCGACCTGTGCGGCAAGACGATCGCGGTTGCGACCGGCACCAGCTGGGTCACCTGGGCCGAGGATCTGAGCAAGACCACGTGTGCCGTCGACAAGCAGATGAACGTCATCCAGATCCCGACCCAGGCCGAGCACATCATGCAGATCAAGCAGGGTCGCGCGCAAGCCTCGATCATCGGCCTCGAAGGACTGCTCGACCTGATAAAGCAGGAGCCCGGCAAGTTCTACCAGATCGGCGCCGTCGGCGAGATCAACCACTACGGCATCGCCTTCGCCAAGCAGAGCAGCCAGTTGCGTGACGCGGTGCTGGCGGCTCTTAACGGTTTGAAGGCAGATGGCACCTATGTCGAGATTCTCGACCGTTACGGCCTGAAGGAAGCCGGGGTCGAGGAGTTCACGGTGAACGGCGAAAAGAAGTAGAGAGACCATGCCCCGACCTGATCGGACCAACCCGCCTGTCGTCGAGCCGCGCCTCGAAACAGGGCGCGCGGATTTCGGCCTGTCGCGGCTGCAGCTCGACGCCTATTCGGGCGAGCAGCTCTACCGGCAGCTTTACCGGATGCTGCGAGCGGCGATCCTGAGCGGGGATCTCGCCGAGGGCGAAGCCATTCCTTCGGAAAACCAGCTGCGCGACCAGTTCGGCATAGCGCGGACCACGGTTCGCAATGCGATGTCGCTGCTGGTGTCGGAGGGGCTGGTGCAGCAGGTCCGGGGCCGTGGAACGATCGTCTCGCACCGGCCGATCAGCCACAGCATCTGGAACTTCGGCAGCTTCACGGAACTCGCCCGCCGGCAGGGCCAGCGTCCGGTGACCCGGGTGCTGGAACATCAGGTCGAGGACGGCGAATTGCATCTCGTCCGCGCGCGCGGCCTCGCCAACGGCGAGGCCGTCACCTGGCTGAACATGGATACGTCGTGGCTGAGCCTTGAACTCTACCCCGGCATCGAACGCTACGATTTCGCAGAGCAGTCGCTCTACGAGACGCTGCGCCGCGATTATGGCCGTCATCCGATGCGCTCGGAGCTGCTGCTGACGGTCGTGCCGCCCTCGGAACGTCTGAGGGACGTCTTCGCCGGCGCGCCGGACGTGCCCGGCTACCTTTGCGCCAGTGGCGACGTGCTGGATGGCGACGACCGGTTGGTCGAGCGAACGTCGATCGTCTACTCGCCCGCGGTCAAGATGAAATTCGCGACCCGCTGGGGGCGCAGCACCGCGCAGCTCCCGTCGGGACGTGACCCAGGAGAACAGACATGAGCCGCTTCGGCGAAACCTTCACCAACCTCAAGCCGATCCTGGCGATGCTGCATCTCGCGGGCGACGGGCGCCAGGCAAAGCTCGAGCAGGCCGAGGAAGAGGCACGCATCCTTGCCGGCGAGGGCGTGGACGGCCTGGTGATCGAAAACTATTTCGGCGACGCCGAGGATGTCGAACGTGCGCTCGAGCGCATCAGCGGCTTAGGCCTCGGCAGCAGGATCGGCGTCAACGTGCTGCGTGACGACGCGTCCGCCTTTGCGTTGGCCGACCGCTATCCGGTGGATTTCATTCAGATCGATTCCGTTGCCGGCCACCTGCCACCGGAAGCCGATGCTCCCTTCGCCGCGGAACTGGCGGCCCGCAGGGCCGCCGTTCCGGTCCTGTTGCTCGGCGGCGTGCGCTTCAAATACAAGCCCGTTCTTTCTGGGCGACCGGAGGCCGAGGATGTCGAAATCGGCGCCGCACGCTGCGACGCGCTTGTCGTGACGTCCCGCGCGACGGCCGAGCCGACGGACCTCGACAAGGTGGCGAGGTTTCGCGCCGCGACGGGCGGTACGGTGCCGCTGGTGATTGGGGCCGGCATGACGGAAGCCAATGCCGCCAAACAACTGGCCGTCGCCGACGGCGCCATCGTCGGAAGCTGGCTCAAGCGCGATCATCGCGACACCGGCCCGGTGGAAGCCGACCACGTTGCGCGCCTGATGCGGGCCGTGCGCTCCGTGCGGATGGCGGCATGACCGGGTCGGATCATATCGTCGCCCGCCATGCGACAGCCGACGCTTTCGCCCGTTTCGGCGCGGTCTATGATCTGGCGGGTGGCAGCGACGAGAAGGTCGTCTGGACGGCCGGAAATGGCTGGCGGGACGGTTTCACCCACAAGCCGCTGATCGGCGGCAGCGGCCATCTCGGTATGACCAGTGGCGGCTCCGCTCCTTGGCATTGCGCTGAGATGGAACGGCACCTCGGCACGGAAGAGGCGATCTTCTGCGCGGATACGCCGATCGTGCTGGCCGTTGCTCCGGCTTCCGCGGCGCCGGCGCCGCGTCGCGACCAGATCGAAGCCTTCATAGTCTCGCCGGGGCAGGCGGTGGTGATGGACCGCGGCGTCTGGCATGACGCCTGCCGGGGCCTGACTCGACCGACGGCCTATTTCTGGATGGCGATCTGTGGGCTCGGCGCTAGTCCCTGGGTTCCGGTCGACGGCAGGCCGCTGCTTGTTCTTGCAGATGCGAGTCAGGGGTCGCCCGCGTGAGCGCCTTCTTCATCGGCGACGTCGCGCTGGACGAATATTACACGGCCGAGCGCTGGCCCGGTCCAGCCGACAAGGGCATGGTGAACGAGTTGCCGGCGGAAATCGGCGGCTCCATCGCCAACGCCGCCGTCGTGCATGCCTCGCTCGGCGGAGAAACCGAATTCATTTCGCTGCTGAACGACAGCGCGTTGTCGCGGAGCCTGATCGCGGACCTGCGCGCCAATAACGTCGGCGTGGCGCATATGCTTACCGACCCGGCCATCGCGGAATCCCGCAACCTGATCTTCCTCGTCGGCGGCGAGCACATCGTGCTGACGGTGGACATGGGCGAGCAGCCGATGTGGCTCAGGCCGGAGACGCTGGCGGCGCTGCGCTCGCCCGGCTTCCTCTACCTGACGCTCTACCGGGCTCGACGCTTGCGCAGCGGAACCGGCGAAGAGATGTTCGGACAGGCTTCGCTGCTGGCGGACTTGCGTGCGCACGGCCGCCGCGCCATCTTCGATCTGGACGTCGGCGGCTGCACGGAAGAGGATCTGCCGTATCTGACCAGGGCCGAGGTCGTCATCTTCAATCAGGTAGGCTTCCGCGCCGCCTTCGGCCATGACGATATCTCGCGCATCGGCGACTGGATGCGCGCGGCACAAATCGCATGGGTGGTCCGCACCGTGGCGGCCGAAGGGGCGCAAGCGAGCAATGGCGAGGAGATCGTGCGCGCCGCCGGTTATCCGGTCGAGGTCGTCGACGTGACCGGGGCCGGCGATACCTTTGGCGGCACGTTGACCTGGTGCCTGTCGCAAGGCCAGGCATTTGCGCACGCCCTCGATTTCTCGGTTGCGGCCGCGTCCCGCTCCGTCACGATTCATGGGCCGCGCGGCGGCAAGGCGCAGGTTGAGGACGTGTATCGCTGGCGCGAAGCAGCATTGCCAGCAATCGCCATGCGGCCCGAGGACCCGTTTCCAAAGAAGGACTAGTCCAGCGGCTTCACGGCCGGGATGCACGGGGGTGCTATGCGGCGAGCGTCAGCAAATCCCGTTCCGATACGCTGATCTGGGCCGCCGAGCCCACTGCAGGCGGCGGCGCATCTGGCCGGTTGAACGTATCGAGCGAAACGAAATGGTCGCCGACCTTAACTCGGACGCGGATGACGGAGCCGAGAAAATGTACCTCGGCGATGTGCCCAGACAGAATGACATTGCGTCCTTCATGCCGACCGAGCGCGACCGTCTCTGGCCGAAGCGCAAGGCTGACCTTGTCATCGATGGTTGCCGGCAACGCGCGGTTGAGCGTGACGGGAACATCGCCAACCCTGACCTTGCCCGTCTTGGCATCGATCACTGAAGCATCGATCAGGTTCAGCGTGCCGACGAACTGGGCGACGAAACGCGTTGCGGGGCGGTTGTAGACCTCGAAAGGCGTACCAACCTGGTCGGCTATGCCCTGGTGCATCACGACCACGCGATCGGACATCGACAGCGCCTCTTCCTGGTCGTGGGTCACGAAGATCGTCGTGATGCCGAGCTCGTGCTGGATGAGGCGGATTTCCTCGCGCAGGCTGACGCGGATCTTAGCATCAAGCGCTGACAGGGGCTCGTCGAGCAACAACACTCGCGGCTTGACCGCGAGCGCACGCGCCAGCGCAACGCGCTGCTGCTGGCCGCCGGACAACTGGAAGGGATAGCGCTCGCCGAGGCCGGGCAGGCCGATCAGCCTCAGCATGTCTGCGACGCGGGTATCGATCTCGGCTCTTGTCTTGCCGGCAACACGGAGGCCAAAACCGACATTCTGCGCGACGGTTAGATTGGGAAACAACGCATAGGCCTGGAACACCATGCCGATGTTACGCTGGTTCGGACGCAGGTTTGTCACGTCCTGACCGCCGATACGAATCGAGCCGGAACTCGGCGTCTCGAAGCCAGCCACCATGCGAAGAACGGTCGTCTTGCCGCATCCCGACGGCCCGAGGAAGGAAACGAATTCGCCCTTGTCGATGGCGAGGTTGAAGTCCTTCACGACGTGAACGGCGCCAAAGGATTTCTCCAGATGATTGATGTCGAGAAATGCCATGGCTAGCGCCTCGCGGTAGAAAACTTTGAGAAACGTGTGACGAGTTGGATCAGGCCCATGCAGGCCCAGGTGATGATGAACGCGATCACCGCCAGCGCCGAGGGTTCGTAAGCGCGATTGCCGCCCATCCAGACCATGAAGGGGCCGAAGCTGTTGATGTTCAGCAGCGCCGCAAAAACATATTCGCCGATCACGATGGCGAAGGTCAGGAAGGCGCCCGAAAGCACCGAGATCAGCACGTTGGGCAGGATGACTGTCGCCAGAATCCGGGTCCAGCTCGCGCCGAGACTCTGCGCCGCCTCGGTCAGGGTGGAGACGTCGATGGTGCGCAGGCCGGTGTCGACTGCCCGGTACATGTAAGGCAGGGCGAGTGTGGCGTAGCCGAAAAGCGTGAGGATATTGGTGCCCCACCAGCTTCCGGTCAGGGGCAGGATCGAAGACGTGTTGTAGATGCGGATATAGCCGAAGACGATGACGATCGGTGGGATCACCAGCGGCAACAGCGTGATGAATTCGATAAGGGGGCGGGCGGCCGGCAGGCGCAACCTTACCCAGTAGGCCGTCGGCACGACAATAAGCGCTCCAAGCACGATGGTGAGGAGCGCGAGCACGATGGAATAGCCAAACGTTTGCTGGAACTGCGGGTCGGTCACCACCACACGATAGGCTTCGAAGCTGTAGCCGTCGCGCTTCATGCGCATCGAGAATTCGAACATGCCGGCGAGCGGCAGCAGGAAATACAGCGAGCCGAAGAGAATGACGGCCCAAGACCAAGCGCGGCTGCCGTTCATTTGAGCCACCTCTCGGCGCGTATGCGCAGCAAGATGTAGACGGCGTTGGCCAAGGCGGTGAGGGCGATCATCGCAAAGGCGATGGCGTAGCCCAGGTGAGGATCGTTGAGCACATCGCCGCGGATTTGCGCGAAGAGCATGATCGGGACGATCGATAGCGACGATCCGGTCAACGCTATTGCCGTGGCAACGGCGCCGAAAGCGTTGGCGAACAGCAGAGCCAAGGTACCGAGCAGCGACGGCCACAGCACAGGCAGCGCGATCATGCGCCAGTACTGGCGGCCGCTGGCCCCCAGTATTTCGGCGGCTTCGCGCCACTCCCGCCGCAGGCCTTCGAGGGCCGGGGTGATGATGAGGACCATCAGCGGGATCTGGAAGTAGAGATAAGTGATGGAAAGGCCGAGAAAGGAGATGAGGTTGAAGCCGGATGCGTAGAGGTTCACCCCGAACCAGTCCCGCAGGATCAAGGTGACGAAGCCCAGTCGGCCGAGGGTGGCAATGAAAGCGAAGGACAGCGGCACGCCAGCGAAATTGGAGGCGACGCCGGAAAAGGTGGTGACGGTATTGCGCAGCCAGCGGGGCAGGTTGCCGAGCGTGATGGCCGCCGCGATCATGAACCCGAACAGGCAGCCAAGCACCGCCGTCAACAGGCTCAACTCGATCGAAATCCAGAAGGCCTGACGGATCGTCGGCGTGAACAGCGCCACAATGTTGTCGAAGGTCAGGTCGCCGTCGGCATTGCCGAACGCACCGATGACGATGTTCATGGTCGGCAGGATCAGGAACAGCAGGGCGAACAGCAGGAATGGGGTGACGCCCAGCCAGTTCAGCGCCTGACGGGTCCGGATGGCTGAGCCCACATATGCAATGTTCATCGTCATGCTGGAGCGGTCCCGGCGACCAAGTGATCGAGGCAGGCTCCGCACGGTTCGGCGGAGCCTGGTCTTGGGAGATGCGGACGTCAGCGCTTACTTGACGTTGGCGCCGACCACCTTGTCCCAGCCTTCGGTAACCGCGGTCTTGTTGGCGGCAAGTTCCTCGACGGTCGGGAAGATGGCGGCCTCGTAGGCAGCGGCGGGTGGCAATTTGTCGAGGAGTTCCTTGGGGAATTTGCCGGCCTTCGACATGGCGGCAAAACGGGCCGGGTGGCAGTAACCCTTCAGCCAGCCGGTCTGGCCTTCATCCGAGTAGAGGTACTCCATCCAGAGCTTGGCCGCGTTCGGATGAGGAGCGTAGGCGCTGATCGCCTGCACATAGACGCCCGCCACGACGCCCGACTTCGGCACCACGACATCCATGGGGGGATTGCCCTTTAGACCATCGCGCCAGGCCAGCAGGTTGTAATCCCAGGCGGCGACGATCGGGGTCTGCCCCTGCGCGATGGTTCCTGCCTTGCCCATGACCGGCACGAAGTTGCCGGACTTGTTGAGCTGAGCGAAGAACTCCAGACCCTTCTTGCCACCCTCTTCGCCTGCCTTCGCGCCCTGCGACAGGCCGGAAGACATGATCGCCAGGATGGCCTGCGAGGAGGAGCGAGGATCGCCGGTAAGGGAAACGGCGTTGGCGTAGTCGGGCTTCTGAAGGTCGGCCCAGTCGGTCGGGGTCGCCTTGATCAGGTCCTTGTTCACGCCGAAGGCCATCACCCCGTAATAGTCGCCGTACCAGTAGCCGTCGGCATCCTTGATGTTGTCCGGAATGTCGTTCCAGCTCGCCACCTTGTAGGGTTGGATCAGGCCGTCCGCTTTTGCCGAAGGAGCAAAGGCCAGGCCGAGGTCGACGACGTCGGGCGCCTGCGGGCCGGTGTTGCCCTTGTTGGCCTTGATCGCCTCGATCTCGTCGCCGGTCCCGGCATCCGGGTTCAGCTCGTTGATCACAATGCCGGGATATTTTGCCTTGAACCCAGCGATGACGTCGCCGTAGCCGCACCAGTCATGGGCCAGTGCGATCACGGTGAGCGCGCCTTCCTTGGTTGCGGCCGCGGCCAGGTCGCTCGCGGCGTCGGCGCGGGCAGCGCCGGCTAACGCGGTCAGCGCGAGCGCCGAGGCAATAGCCACACGGCTCGTTGTGTTGGCGAAGGCGTTCATCGATTTCTCCTGTTCAAGCGCCCCTTGGCGCCGTTGTTTGTGGTATTCCCCGGTATTCTGTCCCAGGCGAAGGCCGCCGGCCGAAGCAGGCGAGCGCGGCCAAGTCCAACCGCGCAATCTCCGGCGCGACCTCCCGTCGCCGATCCGCTCGCGAGAAAAGGTCTGCGATGGCCGTCTGATTGTCGCCAGAGTGCAACAATTGGACAAACTATCAATGTCCACTATGTTGGTTCACAGCATACCAATTTCATGCCGATGTCACATCCGGAACGGTCGATTGGCAAAGCAACAACAAGGACCAATACTACCCTTCGTGCGGATCGACCTCGCCGCCTCGATGCCGAAGTTCCGGCAGATACAGGACCAGCTCCGCACCGCAATCCTCCAGGGGCATCTGCGAGCCGGATCCCGCTTGCCGGCCAGCCGCGTTCTTGCCGACGAACTGGCCATGTCGCGCCCAACGATCGTGCGGGTGCTGGAGAACCTGAAGTCCGAAGGATACCTGGAGACGCGGCAGGGTTCGGGGACTTTCGTGGCGGGCGATCTTCCGCGTCAGTTACCCCGCCAGGGCCGGCCAAGAGGCGCCGCAACGCAAACGGAAACGGCCGCGCCGCGCCTGTCGCGGATCGGAGACCTTTCGCGCCTGATGGCCGCGGACCTTGGCAAGGCGGAATATCGCCCGTTTCTCCCCAATCACCCGGCTTTCGAGCGATTTCCCTTCGCTATCTGGCGAAAGTGCTTGAACATTGCCACCAGTGGCGGCCGCGCAAACGGTATGGGTTATGGCGATCCCGCCGGCGAGGCGGTGCTGCGACAACGAATAGCGGAGTATCTGGCGCTGCATCGGGGCGATCTGTGCGACCACGAGCAGATCGTGATTACCCCCGGCGGCCACAACGCCTTTGCGCTCGCTGCTCTGGCGTTGGGCAATCCGGGCGACAGAATCTGGCTTGAGGATCCTGGGCCGTTGACAGTCTGCAATCTGTTCCGGACGTTGGCGCTCAACGTCTGCCCAGTGGCAGTGGACCGCGATGGCATGGATGTCGGCCAGGCGATCAAGAAATACCCGGATGCGCGCTTTGCCTTCGCAATGCCGTCACGCCACCATCCGCTGGGCGTCACGCTGTCCCTGCCTCGTCGGCTGGCTATGCTCGACTGGGCAAGACAGCACGAGGCGTGGATCATCGAAGACGACTACGACAGCGAGTTCCGCTATGTCGGACCGCCGCTGCCGTCCATCCGCTCGGTCGACGGCCATGATCGCGTCATCTATGTGGGCACATTCAGCAAGGCGCTCTACCCGGCGATCCGCGTCGGCTATCTCGTGCTGCCCCCTCGGCTCGTCGGGACGTTCCGGAATCTGGCGGGCCTCATGAACCGCAGCGTTCCGGTCGACGTCCAACTTGCCCTGGCGGAGTTCATCGGCGGTGGGCATTTCGCGACGCATCTGAGGCGAATGCGCGACCTGTATACGGAGCGCCGCGCCGCCTTTATGGAAATAGGTGCAGGCGCTCTCGACGGCCTTGCACGGATCGACTGCCCCGACAGCGGGATGAACGCCATCGCCTGGCTCGAGAGCGGACGTGACGACGTCGCGGTACATCGGTCGGCAGTGGCCGCAGGCATCCAGTGTTTTCCTTTGTCGGACTACACGGTTGGCGCGAAAATGCCCGGTGCGCTCATTTTGGGGTTCTCTGGCGTGCCGGTCGAGAGAATGAAGCGTCACTTCAACACACTGGCCGATGCGATAGCACGAAGCTGACGCCGAAGCCGTCGGCTTGAACGGCTGATCATCCCGAAGGTGTTTCCGCTTCCGGCCCTGAAGATTACCTCACATCGGGGCCGATGGAGATGTACTCGGTCGAAGAGCAGACCTTCAAGATGAAGTACGCCTTCGTCCAACTGATCCGCAATGGCATCACGACCGCCCTGCCGATCACCTGGATGTTCTACCGCGAATGGGCGGAGACCTACGACGAGTTCGCCCGCTCGGCCGACAGCGCCGCCGAGATCGGCATCCTCGCCTATCTTGGTCCCTGCTACATGACCGGCGTGACCGTCATTCGCCAGGATGGCAGCTTCGACACGTTCTGGGACGAGGAGCGCGGCCTAAAGGGCTGGACACGGCCACGGCCTATGTGCGTGCCCCCGATGGGGCGCATGAGGGGTTGGTGCGCGGCATGCTGGCGCCTGACCGCATCGAAAATTGCACGCCCGAACTCATCCGTCGCTCGGCTAAGGCCAGCGAGGAGCTCGGCTGCCCCATCCGGCTGCATTGCTGCCAGGCGATGGACGAGTTCGAAACCATCGTTGAACGCTACGGCAAGACGCCGCTTGAGTGGCTCGCTTCACTCGATTTCCTGTCGAAGCGTGCACTGCTGCCGCACGGCGTCTACATCACCGGGCACAGCAAGGTGACGCGCACGGGCGACGATGTCGGTCTGCTGGTGCGGTCCGGCGCGACCCTCATTCACTGTCCGCTGGTCCTGTCGCGCTATGGGGGTTCGATGGAATCCTTTGCGCGGCTGAAGCGCCAGGGGATTCCGATCGGTCTGGGCACGGATACTTTCCCGCCTGACATGGTGGAAAACATGCGCCTGGGCATCAGCCTGTGCCGGGTGGCAGAGCATGATGTTGCCGCCTGCAGCGCGGCGGATTTCTACAACGCGGCCACGATCGTTGCGGCGGACTCGCTCGGCCGCCCCGATCTCGGCCGTCTCGCCGTGGGCGCCAAGGCGGACATGACGCTGTTCGATCTCTGCGCCTTCGAACTGGGCCAGGTGATCGACCCGATCCAGACCATGATGCTGAGCGGCTCCGGCCGCGACTTCAGGACCGTCATCGTCAACGGCCGTGTCGTCATGAAGGATCGCGAACTTCCAGGCGTCGACCTGCGCCTACAGGGATCGTGCGCAGAAGCAGTTCGACGGTCTGATCGAGAATATCCGCTGAGAACGTGGAAGCACCCGCCGTGTCGGAGATCTTCCACCCGCCCTTCGATTATATGTAAAGCCAAAGCGCCGGCTGGCGGCCGATTGCCTAAAGGCGTAGAGGTGGATTCGAAGCTCGGGGCAGGCTAGTCGCTCGGCCCGTTAGCTCCCATTCCGGTTCCGGCCCCAAAGCAGCTGCGCTCAGACCCTTGACTAACATGCATTCATCGACAGTCATCCTCCTAGTCCGTAGGTTCGCCAGACCGTAGGAGAAAATACGAGGAGAATTCGTTGGCGAACCATCCGCTAAAGTATTGATTTTCTGTCGAAAACAATGACCCTCAGCGACTCACATAATCGTTATTTACCAATAGGTTGCGAGGCAGTTCGCCGAAGCCGATTCAGCCACCCGGCCGCGTTTGCGGAATGGCAGCTTTGCGCCTTATGAAGTTATTCTGACATCCGGTCCGTGCACCGAAGGCGGACATGGTTGCCAGACGACAGGCGAACTTGGACTGGAGACTCTCTCAGTTAGCCCGCGGTCCATCCGCCGTCGACTAACAAGGAAGTTCCGGTGACGAGTGCCGATGCGTCAGAGGCCAGGTACACTACCGCGCCCATCAGATCTTCTACGCGCCCAAGGCGGCCGAGTCTGATGTTTGCAAGCACGGATTGCTTAAATGCGGGATCCAGCAGAAATGGCCGAGTCATTGGCGTTTCGATGAATGTGGGAGCGATGGTATTAACGCGGATCCCTTGCGGACCAAGTTCGATAGCCATTGCCTTGGTCAGACCCTCGACTGCGTGTTTTGAGGCACAATAGAGCGTCCGCTGAGGCGCGCCGACGTGGCCCATCTGGGAAGACATGAAAATTATCGATCCCCGGATGCTTTCGGATGCCATGCGATTGGCGACCGTCTGGCTGACAAAGAAGGACGCCTTAAGGTTGAGATCGACTACTGCGCGGTAGTCATCTTCCGTAACTTCGGTGAGCGGTTTTGGCCTGTTGGTGCCGGCGTTGTTAACAAGGATGTGGAAGGCAGGCTGCGTCGCCAGAATTTCGCGCACCATGGCGACGTCTGTGACATCCATTGTCAGTGCAGCCGCCGTGCCGCCAAGCTTCGCAATATCTGCCGCAACGGACTCGACCTCCGTTGCAGTGCGGGCGGCAAGGACGACCTCGGCGCCGGCCTCAGCAAGCGCCGCGGCCATTGCCGCCCCAATCCCACGTCCGGCGCCCGTGACCAGCGCCCGTCGTCCGTCAAGACGGAATGACGGCGTTTCCGGCAAGCTGGCGGGGGCAGCGTCAACCATCACTCGGCTGCCTGCGCATAGGGAACGTTGCGGCCGCCGTATCGACGTACCCTGATGTTGGCCTGCTCGGCATGGCCGAGGAAGCCCTCGAGCACGCACAGCCGCGAGCAGTATTCGCCGATCATGGCCGACGCCTCATCGGTCAGGACGCGCTGGTATGTACTGGTCTTCATGAATTTGCCAACCCACAGACCGCCGGTGAAGCGGGCATTACCGAGTGTCGGTAGGGTGTGGTTTGTGCCGATGACCTTGTCGCCGTAGGCAACGTTGGTGCGGGGGCCGAGGAAGAGGGCGCCGTAATTCGTCATGTTGGCGAGGAAGTATTCCGGATCGCGGGTCATCACCTGCACATGTTCGGACGCGATCCAGTCGGCTTGCGCCACCATCTCCTGCTCGCTGTCGCAGACGATGACCTGACCGTAGTCGGCCCAGGCCTGGCGGGCGATCGTCGCGGTTGGGAGGATTTCGAGGAGCCGCTCTACCTCGGTGAGAGTGTCCTGTGCCAGACGCGCGGAATTCGTGAGCAGGATTGCTGGCGAATTCGGGCCATGCTCGGCCTGACCGAGAAGGTCCGTCGCACAGAGCTCTGCATCGACCGTCTCGTCGGCAATCACCAGCGTTTCTGTCGGCCCGGCAAGCAGGTCGATGCCAACGCGCCCGAACAGCTGCCGCTTTGCCTCGGCCACATATGCATTGCCAGGACCGACTAGAAAGTCGACGGCGGCGATGGTCCCGGTCCCTATCGCCATTGCGGCGATCGCCTGAATGCCGCCAAGGACATAGATTTCGTCCGCACCGGCAAGCGCCATCGCGGCAATCACTGCCGGTGCGGGCTTGCCATGGAAAGGCGGCGTCATGGCCACCACCCGCTTCACGCCGGCGACCTTCGCCGTGATGACGCTCATATGGGCAGACGCCACCAGCGGATATTTTCCACCCGGAACGTAGCAGCCGACCGAGTTCATCGGAATGTTCCTGTGGCCCAGCACCACTCCCGGCAGGGTCTCGACCTCCACGTCCCGAAGCGCGTCTTTCTGGATCTCGGCGAAGCGTCTGATCTGGGCCTGTGCGAAGCGGATGTCATCGAGATCTCGTGGCGCCACCTGAGCGATGCATTCGTCGATCTCGGCCTGCGACAGGCGGAAATTCTCCGGTGCCCATCTGTCGAATTTTTCCGAATAGTGACGCACGGCTTCGTCGCTACGTTGTTCGACATCCGCCAAGATGGCCTCCACTGCCGCCTTGACGGCCGCGTGGTCATTGACCTTCTCGACCGATGAACGGCCTTCTTTCAGCACACGTATCATTGGAACACCCTGTTCAGAAGCCGACGGAGCGGAGATAGGCGAGACTGGCCCGCGCATCGTCGGCCGGATTGAGCGAAATGGTCGGATCAATGTCCTGTTCGACCGTCGCGGCCCCGTCGTATCCGGTCTCCTGCAATGCGGTTGCCAGTCCGGCCCAATCGACAACACCTTTTCCCAGCGGGCAAAAGATCTTCTGCTCGATTGCCGTCAGAAAGGGGACGCGGTCTGCAAGTACGCGTTTGTGGATGACAGGATCGATATCCTTGAAATGGAAATACCGTACTCGAGACGCATGCCGGCGGTAAAAAGCGACGGGATCGATGCCTGCATAAGCCATGTGGCCTGTATCTATGCAGATGCCGACCCTGTCCGGATCCAGCCGTTCAAGGACCGTCTCGATTTCATCTTCGAATTCGATGTAGCAGCCAGCATGCTGATGAACGACAGGCATGACCCCATGGGCGAGTGCGAGGTTAGCGATGCGGTCGATCAGCCCGACGAGATGGTCGAGGCGTTCCGTCCCTAAGGGCCGGGCGAGATCACGCCGCCCGGCTGTGTTCATCCGCTCCGGCGAAATGTGATCGATCGTGACAAGATACTTTCCGCCAGCGGCTGCAAGCAGACGCACGGTGCGGTCGGCCACGTCCAGCACCGACCGGGCCTTCTCCGGACTGTGCAGATCCTGAAAGACGAATCCGGCAACTACAGCGAGGTTGCGACGGTCAAATTCGGGGCGAAGAACTGCGGGGTCTGTCGGGTAGTAGCCGTAAGGACCGAGCTCGGTGTAGCCGTAACCAGCGGCGCTGATCTCGTCCATCACCTGCGGCCATGCCGGATTTTTGGGATCGTCGGCGTAATCGACCCCCCAGGATACGGGCGCATTGGCAAGTTTGACGAGCATCTGGATATCCTCTGGCTGTGCATCCTGCGTCGCTCCGACGGATGCGGACGACAGGGGCACGATAAAACACGTTTTGCATAGCAATGCAATACGGCAAAGTCGCTTGCCTGGGTGCCCAGGTCTGAGACTGCTGCGTGCCGTCGATGCCGTCTCTTTGAATTAAATGAATAAAATCAGTTACCTATCAAGGCTGCCATGACTTCCTGAACCGGCGATCCAGGGTATGAAGGTCCTGGCGTGAGGGCGCCGATCTTCAACCATGCGACCGCTCCCGATGTCCGGAGCAGACCTGGCGCCATTTACCGGCCCGTCGCAGCCAAAAATCGGCTTTGCCCGGCATTTTTCGTATGCCGCCAGAAAATATATGCGCAGCAAATTTCGTTGCGCTTACAGCATGTTATCGCGAAATCTGTGTTCTGATAGCATAGCAATGCAAGATTCTTGTTGCATTGCTATGCAAATTGGCGTTTGGTGATAGCGTCTCGCTTACTTGGCGGGTCGGTTTCATGAGCAGGGAGGAAGCCATGATAAAGGGTAATATCAAGAGGAAGCTTGCATTCGGTCTCGGTATTCTGTCGCTGTCGGGTCCGGCTGCGTTCGCCGGGGATCTCGGGAACGTCTATGTGGGCGTCGGCAGCGCGTCCAGCGAGTACTGGGCAGCGTTTATCGAAGGGGCAAAAGCCGTCGCCGGGTCGAAAGGCAAGGACGTCAATGTCATTGTCAGCGATTTCAACGGCCAGAAACTGCTCGAACAGTTCGGGGCGGTCTTCGCCACCGGCTGCGATGGTTGCGCGATTGCCGTAGACCCCGCATCCAACGCCTTCACCAAGGCCATTGTGGAGCGGGCAGGTGATGCGGGCGCCAAAATTGTCAATCTGTGGAACCGGCCCGACGACATTCATCCCTGGGATACGGCATCTGATGCCTGGGTTGCGAACATATCCTTCGACGGAGTTGATTCCGGTTACCGGAACGGCATGGAGCTGTGCAAGGTGCTCAAGGGCAAAGGCAACATCGCCGCGCTCGAGGGCATTCCCGACAATCCGCCCGCCAAGCAGCGCCTTGCCGGCCTGAAAAAGGCGGTAGCCGAGTGCCCGGGCATGAAACTGCTCGACGTTCAGGTCGGCAACTGGGACCAGACCCAAGGCCAGAGCATTACCCGCGCCTGGCTTACAAAGTACGGCACAAATCTGAACGGCATTTTTTCATCCAATGACGGCATGGCGCTGGGCGCCGTGGCTGCCCTGCGTGAGCAGGGCCTGGGAGGCAAGATCCCTGTCACGGGCTCAGACGGCTCAAGCGATGTCCTGCGGCTGATCAAGTCGGGAGAAATGCTGTCGACGATGTATATTGATGGCTTCGTTCAGGGCGCTACAGCAACGGCGCTCGCTGTCGGTGCCGTAACTGGTGATGTCGACGCTTCTAGGCTGAGCGAGAAGCAGCGTGACTTCTACCTTTCGCAGACCCTGGTCAACAAGGACAATGTCGACGCGATACTCACCAAGAAGAACGATCCGGCCTCCTACACCTATGACAAGGTGAAGGCCAATTTCTGGCAGGCCTCTGTGGGTCAGATACCAGCTGGTGCAAACAAGTAAGCCGGGTGCTGGTCTGTCATGGCACTTACGGAAAATGCAGCCATCAAAGCCTCCCCGCACGCAAGTGCCGGGGGGCAAGTGGGCCGGGCAAGTCCAAGCCGACGGCTTCCATTGAGGGAACTCGGTCCGGCCGCAACGCTCGCAGCCCTCATCCTATTTTTCTCTCTTGCAAGTCAGCAATTCCTGTCAATTGCCAACCTGAAAGTCGTTCTGGAATCGAGCGCCATACCGGTTGTCCTCGTCGTAGGCCTCACGTTCATCCTGATCCAGGGCTCCATTGACCTGTCGATCGAGGGGGTCATGGCGGCGTCGAGTATGCTGGTCTCGCTGCTCATCGCCAATTCGGTAACTGGTTCCGACATGGGCTGGTGGGCCATTCTGGCCGGTGCCTGCCTCGGTTCGGCTTTCGGCCTCGTAAACGGACTTGTGTATGCACTGCTGCGACTGCCATCCCTCATTGTAACACTGGCAACGTGGTTTGTCGGGCTGGGGGTAGCAACCCTGCTTTTCCCGGGCCGTCAGCCGCAGATTCTTGATGAGAGACTGACGCGGCTCGCGCTGGACAAGAGCCTCGGCGTTTCTGCGCTGGTCTTTCTGGCGCTCGTTGTCGCAGTGCTTGGCTGGCTGATGCAGACCTATACACAGTTCGGGCGAATTTCCTACGCCATCGGCCGCGATGAAAAGACTACGAAGCAGTCGGGACAGCGCGTTCGTCTTCACAAGATCCTCGCATTTGCGCTTATGGGACTTATATCCGGCGTTGGCGGCATCATGATCTCGGCCCAGCTCGCAGTCGGCAATCCGGCGGCAGGCGAGGGGTTCCTCTTTCCGGCAGTC
This sequence comes from Mesorhizobium sp. M1E.F.Ca.ET.041.01.1.1, assembly GCF_003997355.1. Classification (NCBI taxonomy): domain Bacteria; kingdom Pseudomonadati; phylum Pseudomonadota; class Alphaproteobacteria; order Hyphomicrobiales; family Phyllobacteriaceae; genus Mesorhizobium; species Mesorhizobium sp. M1E.F.Ca.ET.041.01.1.1. The sequence goes on from NZ_RZSL01000032.1 coordinate 19,177, forward strand.
AGCGCGGCCGTGATCGGCGGAACGCTTCTCAGTGGCGGCACAGGTGGCGTGCTTCAATCGATCATCGGTGTTTTCATTCTCGAGGTCCTGCGCAATGGCATGATCCAGCTTGGGGTTGACCCCTATTTGCGGCATGTCGCTGAAGGGCTGACTATTATCGGGGCCCTGGTTGTCGGCAACTGGAGCCTTCGGGCACGGCTGAGGATCGTGAAATGACCCCGGTTCTTTCGGCAAGGAACATTGGCAAGACCTATCCTGGCGTACGTGCCCTGCATGACGTGAGCATGGAACTGCGCCCGAACGAGGTTCTGGGTCTCATTGGCCAGAACGGTTCCGGCAAGTCGACGCTGCTCAAGATTCTTTCAGGCATGGAACAGCCCAGCACCGGGAAGCTCAGTCTCCGCGGCCAGGAGGCCGTGATACGGTCACCGCTGGCCGCGGCGAGGATGGGGATCGGACTGGTCCATCAGGAGCAGTCACTCATCACGAACCTGACGGTTGCCGAGAATATCTTCTTCGACAAGCCATCGCCGCATCGCCGGTTCGGCATCTACAACTGGAGAGGTTTCAATCGTGAGGCTGCGCGACAGCTCGCAAAGCTTGAATGCGACATCGCCCCTGACACCAGGGTTGATGCGCTGAGCTTTCCTGACCGGCAGATGGTCGAGTTCGCCAAGGTGCTGGCAATCGAGGAGCTGGTGGACCAGCCACTTGTCATCCTGTTTGACGAACCAACATCACTCCTCAGTCCATCAGAAGTGGATGACCTGTTTCGTCAGATCAGGCGGCTGCGGTCGCGCGCATCGATCGTTTTCGTATCACACCGGATGGAGGAGGTGCTCGAGATCTCCGACCGCGTGCACGTCATGGTCAATGGCGAGAATGTCGCGGAAAGAACGCGCGATACCACGAATCATGAGGAACTCTACCACCTGATGGTCGGCTCCCGGCGTTCCGACGACTACTATCAGGAAAGTGGCCGCGAGCCGGTGAGGGCGGCAGCGCCCCGACTGGTCGTCGAAGGTCTTTCGGCACCGGGCAGGTTTCGTGACGTGTCGCTTTCGGCAAGGCCGGGCGAGATCGTCGCGGTAACGGGGGTGGCGGGATCGGGGGCAGAAACTTTCTGTCGCGCCATCTTCGGCGCAGAAGACGGAGTACGCGGTATTGTCAGGATCGCCGGCGAGAAACTGGCATCGTCCGCCCTGCCGGACGCGGCAATCCGTTCAGGCGTCGGGTATGTCCCCGCGGAACGGAAACTGGAAGGTGTCATCGTCGGGCGCACTGTTCTCGAAAATATCGTCCTCACCTTCGGCCCGCAGATGGGAAAGGCTGGACTGATCAACCGCAGGAAGGAAACCGGGGAGGCGCTTTCGTGGATCAACCGGCTTCGTGTCAAAACGCCTTCACCTGTCGAATACGTCGAGCGTCTGAGCGGAGGCAACCAGCAGAAGGTTTCTCTTGCCAAGTGGCTGATGTCGGACCGCCTCCAGGTACTGATCCTCGACCACCCGACCCGTGGCCTTGATCCTGGTGCCAAGGCCGATCTCTTCGGTGTGATGAGGGAGCTTGCCCGCCAGGGGCTTACCATCGTCTTCGTCTCCGAAACACTCGAGGAGACGCTGGGCATGGCAGATACCGTAATCGTCATGCGCGATGGCGAAGTGTCGGCCAGATTTGAAGATCTCTGCCTGCATAAGCCGAGACCCGAACAAATTGTCGAGGCCATGGTATGAGCAGACCTAGTCCAGAAACTTCCGTGGGACAGGCTGGCGAACAGACCGCCTCGATCGGGCGCATCGAGATTGCCCGCAAGCTGAAGTCAATCGCCGTTCCGGCGATAGCGCTTGCCGGACTATTCTCGACCATCGCGTGGGTCCAGCCGAAGCTCCTGTCGTTGCGCGCCCTGGCCGCACTCGCAACAGATGCCACACCGCTGCTGATGCTTGTCATGGGCAGTGCGGTGGTCATCCTGCTGGGGGGCATCGACCTGTCGGTCGCAACCATGGCCTCGTTTGCGGCCGTGACATTTGTCATCCTGAACCCGGCGCTGGGGGAGCTGGCGTTTGTCGCGGTGGTTGTCCTTGGCGGCATTATCGGGGCGTTACAGGGCTATGTTCATCATCGGGCCCAGATTCCGTCCTTTGTCGTAAGCTTCGGCTCGCTGGGGATGCTTTACGGAATTACCCACTTCATCTCGAACGCCACCGCGGCTCCCCTGTCGCAACCGTCAGCGGTCATCTCATTCTTCGGCGGCCGCACGGCCGGACTCCCGAACGGCGTGATTGTCGTTCTGGTGTCAGCGGCCACTCTCGGCATCCTGTTCCGGTTTACCCGCCTCGGTCGCGAGATCTTTGCAGTCGGCGCTTCAGAAAGGGCGGCTCTTCTGTCCGGGGTGAAGACCCTTCGCGTGAAAGTGCTTGCGTTCGCGATTTCGGCAGTCTGTGCGTCGGTCGCCGGCCTGCTCCTTCTCGGGCAAACCGGCTACAGCTCGCCTGCAATGGCGAACAACTATCTCCTCCCGGCAGTTGTGGGGGTTGTGGTTGGCGGTACCGCTATTTCGGGAGGCATAGGAGGCATAGCCTGTGCCCTCATTGGCGGGCTCATAGCCGGCCTGGTACGCATCGGCACCGTTATTGTCGGTCTGAATCCGGCATACCAGAACATTGTCTTCGGCGTGGTCATCGTCATAGCCGTCGCCATCACGATCGATCGCGAAAAGATCGGTATTATCAAGTAAGCCAAAGGTGAAGAGATGCCAGAACACAGGCGGCTGCAGCTGGCACTGTTCGGGGCCGGCCGCATGGGCACCATTCATGCGGCAAACATTGCAAGGCACCCCGGCGCCGCGCTCGCTGCGGTCATCGATCCCGATATCACCGGCGCCCGCCAGCTGGCTGAAACATTCCAGTCGCAGGTCCGCGCGCCAGCGGACGTTTTCGACGACCCGGACATCGATGCAATCGTCATTGCCAGTGCCGCCTCCACCCACCCCGAACTGATTGACCAGGCGCTGGCGCGCCGCAAGGCCATCTTCTGTGAGAAGCCACTCGCACGTGATCTCGATACTGTCCGCTCGGTGGTCGCCGCCGTAGAGGCGTCCGGTACACCTTTCCTGCTGGCATTCAACCGTCGCTTTGACCTCGGTTTTTCGTCACTGGCCTCGCGGCTGCAGCAGGGTGAGGCGGGATCTCCCGAGCTGGTACTGCTGACCAGCCGTGATCCCGGACCACCGCCGCTTGACTATATCGTGGCTTCGGGCGGCATCCTTCGTGAGACCACCATCCATGACATTGACATGGCGCGGTGGCTGACCGGTGAGGAACCGGAAAGCGTCCATGCCATGGGCGCTTCGCGGACTGACCCGCGGATCGCTGCAGCAGGACACGCTGACACCGTCATCGTTACCCTGAAAATGCCTAGCGGAACGCTCGTCGCGATCAACAATTCCTGGCGCGCTACCTATGGCTATGACCAGCGCGTCGAAGTCCTCGGCGCGAACGGTATGCTCCAGCTCGGCAATGTCCTGTCCACCCCTGTTGTGGGCTGGAACTCCCAGGGCGGGCTGTCCGACAGGCCACAGCCTTTCTTTCTTGAACGATATTCCGACGCTTACAGGCGGGAGCTCGACTATTTTGTGAGCCGGCTGCAGGAGGGCGGCGCCATGTCGCCTAGTGCTGCAGACGGCCTGAAGGCGCTCGAGATTGCAGAAGCAGCCGAAGAATCAATGAAATCGGGCCAGGTGATCAGGCTCTCCTGACCCCTGGCCCATAAAGTCCTGCCC